>JAAFJT010000098.1 GCA_013298955.1 Chitinophagales bacterium | reverse complement strand
TAAATCGCAGCGTTTTGTTTTTTTAGACATTTTTTGTATTTTTGCGGCATGAAAATTCACGCTACTATCGAAAAAATTGAATATGATGCCCTGCTTGTTGAAACCTTGCCCCGTTTTGACTTGTCCCATTTTAATATTAATGATGTGCCAACCGCTTGTTTGGTTCATGATAATAATAATGGTTTTGCGATTTCAAAATGGGTCTCGCCGAAACGGACGCGATCCTATCCATACGAACGCATCTATAATACACTTGGTATCAGCAAAAAAGTTACGGTCATTCCAATTGTTAAAGACGAAGGAAAAGCGGGAGACCGTGATTACATTCAATGGGACACCGTTTCGTTGATGTCGTTATTAGATGTTTTTGTTATTTTTGCTTATTATGATAAAGCAGATAAAGTGGGTTCAAAAATCACCAACCAACAGTTTGATAATCAATATGTTATCTCTAAAATTGCGGCTATTAAACAATTCCATAGTTCGGCATTGCACTGGAATTTAGGCGAATTAAAAAACAATTTTGATACCATTTTAGCACAAGTCAAAACAAGTTACATTAATATTCAAGCATTGACAGGTGTAACTTTACATCCATTTAAAGGTTTAGACCATTTTCGGAAGAAAATTGATAAAGATGTCGAACAATTCAAAACATTTTCGAGAGAAAAAGCGGAAAAGGCGCAAGCAAGAGAAGTCGTAACCGTGCAACCCAAAGAAGCACTCAGCACTGCTACAAAAGCGAAATTGACTATTACTAATTTTTTAGGAGGTGAATATTTTTTAACAGTGGATGAAATACAAATTGTTGAAAATACATTGTATTTGATTGAATCCAAACATACTAAAAATGCTTTGCTGCCGAGCAAAAGTGATATAAAAGATGGACTTCTAAAATTGATTTTGTATTGCAATTTTGCAACTATGCGTGTAGATGCGCATGCGTATAAGGCGTTACCTGTATTAAAACTGACTTCTGCAAAATTAAAAACGGCAATTGCTTCAAATCACAATACAGAATTAATAAACATTTTTTTTGAACAAAATGAATTTAAAGAAAATCAACAAGTTTTTATAAATAAATTGTTTAAAGAAGCCATAAAAAATCATTTCCTCATCTTAATAGAACCTGCAATATGATAAAAAGTCCATTACGCTATCCTGGCGGTAAGAGCAGAAGTGCGGAAAAAATTGCTTCTCTCATTCCTAAATTTGATGAATATAGAGAACCTTTTTTGGGCGGCGGTTCTGTTTTTTTGCACTTGAAACAGCAGTTTCCAAACAAACAATTTTGGGTAAATGATTTATATTTTGAACTCTATACGTTTTGGGAAATGTGCCAAAAAGAAGTGCAAAGTGTTGTAAATCAAGTCTATACATGGCGAAATGATTATCCAATTGGCAAAAATTTACATCAATTTCTGGGCGAAAACATGAACCATTTTAATGATATAGAAAAAGCAAGTGCTTTTTTTATTTTCAACCGATTAACTTTTTCGGGCACCACAGAAGCGGGCGGCTTTTCGCAACAAGCCTTTGATGGCAGATTTACGATTTCAAGCATTGAGCGATTGACACCTTTTAATAAGGTGATTCAAAATACCCATATTACAAATTTTGATTATGAACCATTATTAGAAGCAGATGGTGAAAAAGTGTTTATTTTTTTAGACCCACCCTATTTTTCGGCAATGAAATCAGCCCTTTATGGCAAAAAAGGCAAATTACACAAAGGTTTTGACCATGAACGTTTTGCGAAAAGCCTTAAAAATTGCAAACATCAATGGTTGATGACGTATGATAATAGTGATTACATTACAGATTTATTTGATTTTGCTTACATTTCAACTTGGGATTTGACTTATGGTATGCGGAATGTAACGGCACATTCCAATCAAAAAGAAAAAGAATTGTTCATTTCCAATTATCCTATTTTTGAAACGCCCAAACAAGCACTTCGCTTATTTGCAGAACCGAAAGTAATATACGAATAATCAAATTTTTTGTGTGGAATTTATATTGAAGTTACATCTATTAGAAAGGAATTATTCTCTGAGGAATGTTGTTGATTTATTCAAATATAAATTTTATGCAAATTCAAGACCGTAAACAAGAAATTCAATGGCTGATTGCTTCGGATAATGCCGATTTAGCGGTCAAGCGCACGATGGATTTTGTCAAAGATTTCAGCAATGACGCGCAACATGTGCAGCGTATTATGGATGTGCATCACCAATTTGCGCATATAGAGACACCCCTATCCGCCGAAGAACGGCGCAAAAACCTATTCCAAATCCTTCGCTTATTAGATGATGTTGAAGGAAATCATGTTCAACGAGCCTTGAATCCGACAGACAGTACTTTGGCAATTCGATTAAATGGGATTCATAAATCGTTCAAAAGCAACAACTTCCATTTAAAAGACATTCATGCCATCTTTAAAACGGGTGAAATTACGGGTATTGTCGGTCCGAATGCCAATGGCAAATCGACGCTTTTGCGCATCATTGCAGGCGAATTATCCGCCGATACAGGCAAAATGGATTTTACATTGTTTCAGCAAAATAGTGATAGGTTGGGTTGGGAGACGATTAAACATTTTGTGTCTTATGTACCGCAAGAATTGCAACCATGGCAAGGAACACTGAAAGATAATTTGCGATATGTGGCAGCGTTACATGGCATTTGTGGGGCAGATAATGAGCGCGAAGTCAATTTTATCATTGCCCGCTTGGGCTTAACGCGTTATGCGGAGGCGCAATGGTCTCATTTATCAGGCGGCTATAAATTGAGATTCGCATTAGCGAAAGCGTTGATATGGAAACCTGCGATTTTGATTTTAGATGAGCCTTTGGCGAATTTGGATATTAATGCGCAAACGTTGGTGCTGAATGATTTAAAAGATTTAGCCCATAGTTTTGCCAATCCGATTTGCTTGTTAATCAGTTCGCAACACATACACGAAATTGAAAATATTTCAGATAACATTATTGTTTTGGAGGAAGGCACCATCAAATATAATGGCAAAAGGGCTGATTTTGGAATTGGTAATAATTATTATATGTTTGAATTAACGACTCCTGTGAATCCTGCCATTTTGGAACAAGCAGTGGCGACTTTACCGAATGCCGAATTGAAAAGTCATGGTTATTACTACACGATTAAAACGCCTACAACGATTCCGAGTGGAATGGTTTTAAATCACCTGCATCAACAGGAAATTGCGGTGGATTATTTTAGAGATATTAGCCGTTCTGTCAAACAAATGTTTTTATAATTATTTGATTATCAATATTTTAAACCTAATTCTTACGTATGTTATCTGCTATTTCAAAATATATCGTGCCTTCTTTTTTGCAACGTTTTGACCGCTATTTGTTGGTTCATCACCCGCATTTGTGGCGCACACGGGGGCATTATTTTAGTTTTTACACCCTTATTACTGCGATTTTGATGTTTTTAGCGGGTTATTTTTATCCGCAAAATTTGTATGATTTGATTTCAAAAACCAATATTCATAAAAATTTACCAATCTTCGTCACTTTTTTTGGTTTTTTTGCCGCTATCGCCGTTATTTTTGGAGGCTGGTATGCTGTTCAAAAATTCCAATATAGCCGAGTCAAGTGGAATCACCTTTTAGCTGAAATTGGGATTTACGCGGTCTGTCTTAGTTTGTTGTGGGCAACTGTTTTTGGTTTTTTGATAGGTTATCAATATCGAACAGCGTATCATTTAGCCAAAAATATAGAACCCAATCGGCAATGGTTGAAAGAGAATCAGTTTTTCAAAGCAGCCTATGTACCTCATTATCAATTGAATAAATTAGATGATTTAAATTTATATTTCAAACAAGGCGATTCGTTAATGTTCCATTTAAAAAAGCGATTTGACCATTTAACATCTAATGGTTTTTTTAAAGGCGATAATGGAGAAGTTTATTATAATTATGATGATTTTGAATACTATGAATATTTGACTCCACCTCCATACAACGTAATTTCTGCACCCTATAAGAATGTTGCCACTTATTATGAAGCCTTTTTTGCACAAGAAATAGGCTTGGATGCGACCCAAAAACCCTATTTCACGGGTGTCGAAAGCACGAATGACCATCATTCTTTTGCGGCAAGAACGATGCCTTATCTGACTGCGCCTACTTATCGGGCATTGATAGAGCAGATTCACCCAAAAAAGTATCGTCATATAGATGTCTCGAATAGTCATCAACAAAAATGGCAAAATTTGTTTGACAGATGGGCGGCTCAAAAAACTTTTTTAGATCAATTATCGGTTTCTGAACAGAAATTATATTTAGATTATTTAAAATATTTAAGAAAAAAACTCCCTGATGTCAATCACTTCGTGCCATCCATGGAATATAACGCTTTTGAATGGTTGAAAAAAAGGTTTAAGGGACAACAAAGAGTCCAAATTGGCTTAAACCCGTTGCCAGATGAAGTTATGGTAATGAATACGGATGAACAGATAGAGCCTTCTGATGCTTATATGCCAGTAGTTGAACAAGCATTATTTTTTATTAAATCGCTTTCGCCTCATAAAAAAACGTTTTATGCGAATTATGTTCAATTAAATTTTGAACCGATCCATTACACGCATTACGAAGGAATCGGAGCGTTCCAACCAAAAAGTTATGTTGAAAGCCCGTCTGAAATTAAAGATTATACGTATCTTAGCGAAGGAGCAAAATCAATTAAAACAAAAAGTTTAAATTATCTCCGAAAAAAGTTTCCAAAAGCGACTTTGCAAGATTCCATTATCTATTTTGATACTTATTTTTCCAATACCGTAACGGACATTACGCCCATTTTCCAACAAGCGTATGCCGAATATTTTGTTGAAAAATACAGTTCAACGGATTTGAAACGATTAGAAACAATTTTAAAAACCAATGGTTTCCCAACCAAAAATGCAGATTGGGGCGCGGCGCAACAAAATTTATACTTATTACGACAAGGTGCCGATTTAGAAAAAGCCTTAGATGATTTGCCTTATAAAAAAAGAATGTTTGAAGAAATGCGTTTGGCATTATATAGTTTTTTCAGTGTTATGTGTTGTATATTAGCCGCAATTGTATTTTATATTATGACGATTTCCAATGGAATACAATTTTGGACAGGTATTTTCATCGGCGGATTTGCCATGATATTCATTATTTTTATATTGAATATTATCGGAATGAGAGACAAACAAATAGTCCCAATTTTGGTTTGCACCCATCTTTTTTTATTCATTGGATTGATTGTAACCTTATTTTTTTCAAAATATCAATGGCAGCGTGCAAAACAAACGGTGAATAGTATTTTATTTTCGGGAATCGTATCTGTTGTTGCTGCGAGTTCAGTAATAGCAAGTTACTTGAACAATTTGAAGCGCTCGGATGCCAATTACAACCGTACCAATCGTTTTAACGATGATTTATTTATTTTTACCAATGTGATTGTAATAGCGATTTTCATTTATTTGATAATTGCCTATTTATTGAAACGGCATTTAAGTTTGCCGAAGCGATTTTAAACTTTCGACAAAACGCTGCGATGATAAATCGCAGCGTTTTGTTTTTTACTCAAATTTTTATCGTTACCTTTGCGTACAAAAAAGTTTAAAACAATGCGCAACGATATAATTAACCTCATTTTTAAAATCGCAAAAGAAAAAGATGCTTTCAATCAATTAGAACAACATCTTTTGAATACTTCTAAACAAGATTTGAGTGAAAACTTGATTGAATGCGGTATCTTGCCTGAAATGTTTGAGCATGATAGTTCAGAAGAGAAACTTTGGGCTAAATTTTCAGATATTTTACTTGCTAAAGCCCTTACTTTTTTAGATATTGAGGCTCATGTATTAGGTGCGCGAGGTAATTCAGCAGATGTTTTTGGCAAAAACGATTATTATACAATTGTTGGTGATGCAAAAACATTTCGATTAAGTCGCACTGCCAAAAATCAAAAAGATTTCAAAATTAGTGCCTTAGATAGTTGGAAAAAAGGTAATAATTATGCTTTATTGGTTGCACCTTTAACGCAATATCCCAATAAAAAAAGTCAAATCTATGCTCAAGCGATTGATAAAAATGTAACGCTCTTATCTTACACCCATTTAAATTTTTTGTTAGATTTTTATGCTTATCAAGATTTAGAGCGCATTTGGCAAACAGGTCAAAGGTTGCAAAATAATTTAGGGCAAAATCGTGAAAGTTCGGATTTATATTGGGCAGCAATAGACAATATGGTTGTCAATTGTGTTGGGAAAACGATTCAAGATTTGAACCATTATAAATGGTTAGAAACGACTAAAACCAAAACGGTTGGTCAAGAAGGGATTGATTTTTGGAATGATAAAATAGCGTATTTCAATGAGTTATCAAAAGAAGAAGCTATTCAGTTACTCATTAAATCTGAAAAAATCGAATCAAAAATTAGAACCATTATAAAAGCAATCAGTATATAAAATTTATATGAATAATACCTATTTGAATAAAGTAACCAATGCAGACTGTTTAGAGCATCTGGGCTTTTTGGAGCAAGAAACGATTGATTTATTTTTATCCGATATTCCTTATGGAATTGGATTAGATGATTGGGATGTGCTTCATAACAACACAAATACAGCTTATTTAGGGGCATCACCTGCGCAGGAAGGCAAATCGGGATTCAAACGCAGGGGCAAACCGATTAACGGTTGGAGTAGTGCCGACCGAAATATTGGCAAAGAATATCAAGAATGGTGTCATCAATGGGCTTCTTTGGTGTATCCGTCCATGAAAGAAGGTGCATCGGTGTTTGTTTTTGGGGCAAGGCGCACTTTGCACCGCGTCATCAACGCTTTTGAGGATAGTGGGTTTTTATTAAAAGATGTCTTGGCATGGAAAAAACCTTCTGCGCATCATCGGGCGCAACGTTTTTCTAATGTGTTGGAAAAACGAGGGCTTCAAACTGAAAGTTTGGAATGGGAAGGCTGGCGTTTGGGCAACCTTGCTCCGATTTATGAGCCGATTGCTTGGTTTTTCAAACCTTATAAAATTACAGCAACCGATAATATTTTAAAAAATCAAGTCGGCGCAATTAATATTGATGCCTGTAAAATCAATGGAACAAGCCCAACGAATTTATTAGATTTTGGTTTTTCGGCACACGAAAAAAGAGTGCATGAAGCTCAAAAACCAGTTCAATTAATTGAATTTTTGATTCAATTAACTACCAAAGAACAACAAATTGTATTAGACCCGTTTATGGGAAGTGGTACAACTGCTGTTGCTGCTAAAAATTTGCAGCGGCAATACATTGGTTTTGAACTTAGTATAGATTATTGTGAAATTACAAATGATAGGTTGGGTTTGGAACGGTTGCCTACTGCGAAATCAAAAATGCTCCATAATAATGTTATCACTTTATTTTGAAACGAATCCCATTCAATTTCAATTAATTTATTGATAATCAATTAATTACAAATTATATTGAAAACAATTATCGACGCTATCGGCAAAAATAGAAAGGCGAATTTGGCAGCCCGAAAAAATTTACCTCCATAATTATCATCCTATTGATTTTGAAACGTTTGATAAACTCAATCCATTGCGACATGCTAAAATCATCGCCGCAGCTCGAAGCAAATTCAATGAAAAAGAGCTTCAAACCGAATATTATATGGAAACAGAGACTCATTTTTTATTATTGGATTGGCATACAACCGCTTAAAGTAGTAAGTTTCCGCTTTGGAAAATTTCTGAAATAGGATACTGATGGTTGTAAGGATTGCAAGGATGTTTGGTGTGCTCCTTTGCGTTTTTCAACTAAAAACATCCTTCCAATCTTTGAAATCATTCGCTGCCTATTTCAAAAATTTTCCAAAGCGGAAACTGTTATTTTTTTTGATATGGGAACTTCCTTATTTTGTCGGCTTACTACCTTGTCGAATGATTTCTAAAACTTGTTGCTCTGGCAACTTCGATATTTTGACTAACATTTCCAAAGGCAAACCTGCTTCATGACCATTTAAAATGGATTCGATTTTACCTTCGATTTTACCTTCGATTTTACCTTCGATTTTACCTTCGAGTTTACCTTTGAGCTCCCCATCCCTAAAAGCAGTGTCAGTTACATTTTTTAAATCCCGATATTGCTTCACACTTTGTTCGTAAGCCTGGCGTTCCTCTCTGGTCAGGTTTGCCATGTCTGCTACTTTAAAAATTTTCGCCAACCGTCCCTGCCGAAATCGTTCAGGAACATCCTCCATTTCTGGTAAATTTTTCAGAATATAGAGCCAATCGTCTTGCAGTGTAAGCAATTGAGGAATCGTTTTGAGAAAACGAGGCATTTCCAAATTAATATACAATAATTTATCGAAAAACGGGCGATTGAATTGGTCTTTCAAATTCACGAAATAAATAACCGTATCTTCAGGAATGGTAGGATCGTCTTCAAACGTAAAATCCAACACGCTAACCATATAAGTCGGTGCTAATTTGTAATCCCATTCTTCATTTTCCTCTTCGGGATTTTTGCTTTTTTTCCCTTTTTTGGCTTGGGCTTGAATCGGAAACGTTGTGTAATACACCGCCCTATCTTTGAAATAGGTTTGCTTGGCTTTTTGCATCTCAACGATGAATTTTGAGCCTCCCGCGCCTTCACAATACAAATCATAAATGGCTTTACGGTCAAACGCAGTTAAGCCATTTTGCTCCGTCGGTTGATACGTAAGCGTCACAATTTGTTGAGATTCGGGCAATAACGTATTTAAAAAATCAATCAGCAAGTCTTTATTTTCTTCTTCGCCGAATAATTTTTTAAAACCAAAATCGGTAAACGGATTGATAAACTGAGTGATTTTCTTCATGATCGTTTAATTTAGCGGTAAAGATAAAGGTTTTTTAGGATTATATCTCTTTTTACAGCCTGTTGTAAGAGATTTGTATTTCTATTGTTGAAATAGAGCATTCAGTAAACTATCTACCCTTAATTTTCGTTTCATAGGTTCACAAAATCATTTAAAAAAAAAATGAAGCAAAAAATCTGGGCAGTGACAGCGTTGATGATTTTAGGATTATCCGCCATGTCATTTATGTTGTTGAAACCCGCGCCGCAGGCTGGTGAAAAAGGCGGCGATAAGGTGCAATGGCTGTCTTGGGAACAAGCAGTCGTGTTGAACCAAACCAAACCGAAAAAATTTTTAGTAGATGTTTATACCGATTGGTGTGGCTGGTGCAAAGTCATGGATAAAAATACATTTCCCAATGATACGATTGCTCAATATTTGAATAAATATTTTTATTGTGTAAAACTCAATGCAGAACAACGAGATACGATTCGTTTTAATAATTATACGTTTAAATTTTTGGAACAAGGTCGAAATGGCGTGCATGAATTAGCGTATTCGTTGTTGGACGGACAGATGAGTTATCCGACGATTGTGTATTTAAGTGAGCGTTTTGAACGCATTGTCGTTGCACCCGGATACAAAAAACCTGCACAATTGTTGCCCGAATTGCGCTATACAGGAGAGGAGTTTTACAAAACGAAAACTTGGGATGCGTACATGCAAGGACAGTAACTTTGACTTGTTTTTTTGGGATTCATTGGATTATCTGGATTGTAAGTGGTTAAGATTCAATAATCGACAACAACGTTTGGAGGGTTTGAAACCCTCCAAACGTTATACTACCTTGAAAATCAACCTTTTAACGCGTATTCTTTTTTGTCGATTTTTTAACTTCAACTACTTATCAAAAATCCAATAAATCCATCGAATCCAACAAATTCAAGTTAAAAAAACTTTATTAAAAGTCATGATAAAATTTGCCTTATCTTTTGGATGGCTCTTCTGCCTCCTTCCCGCCTATGCTCAAACGAGCGTTACAGTCGCGCCTGAAGAGGCGATTAATGCTGCGTTTCAAGAATATAGTCCTGCTTTTTACGAAAATGGCTTAGTTTTTATTTCGTCTAATCCAGCAGTTGCCAAAGAAAAAAGGTCAGACGAAACGACAGGCAAATCAACCACTTCTATTTTTTTAGCGCGGCGCGGTCAAGATGGCAAATTACAATTGCCAACTCCGTTTGCAGAAGCCCTCACTTCTCAATATTATGATGGTCCCTTAACGTTTTCGGCGCGGAATGAGGACGTTTTTTTTACGCGCAACAACGTCCGAAATGGCAAGCCCTACCCTGCCAAAGATGGAAAAGTCAAATTAAAAATTTATTCGGCAACTCAAAAAAATTATCAATGGGGCAAAATCAAAGAATTGCCTTTCAATAGTGATGAATATGATACGGCACATCCGTCGATTTCGGTCGATGGGCAACGATTGTATTTTGCAAGCAATCGTCCAGAAGGTTTTGGAGGGATGGATTTGTGGGTGAGCGTGCGGCAAGGCGAGACTTGGGGCAAGCCGATAAATCTCGGTAGAGGCGTAAATACAACCAAAAATGAGTTTTTTCCCTTCATTCATGCCGATGAAACCTTGTTTTTTGCCTCTGACGGACATGGCGGCGCGGGTGGATTAGACCTTTTTACGACTCAAAAAACAGAAATCGGTTGGGAAAAACCAACGAATTTGGGTGCGCCACTCAATACAGAAAAGGATGATTTTGGGTTAATTGTGGATGCCGATATGAAAAATGGCTACTTTTCGAGCAATCGAACAGGTGGAAGAGGTGATGACGACATCTATTCATTCAGTGCGCCAAAAGGTTTATTGACGAAAGAAGCGCCCAAATTGAATGTTCCGATGATAGAAGTCAGCCTTTCGAGTCAGGACGCGGAGACGGGCAAAACCATTGAAGGGATGATGCTTAGTTATACGAATATGGCGGATGTGCAAAATGCAGCGATTTTGACCGATGCAACAGGAAATATTATTGGGTTTAAAGCCGATGAAGGCAATGAATATTCGTTGGAAGACGCGCAAACCCATGAAACCAAGGTTCAAATGGGCGCGAATGGAAGTCAATTATTGAAATTGCCCGCAGGTCGTTATTTGTTTCGGTTTGAACATCCTGATTTTAAACCCAAATATATTGTCAAAACGATTTTTCAAGGCGATAGAAAAGTGTTGGCGCAACCTGAAAAACGAATGGATGAGAAACCATTAGCTGCTGCGCCAAAATTGTCGCCTCCGATTGAAAAACCAACCCATTTATTGGATAAAACCAAATCGAATCCTGTAAAATCGACTGATAAGCCAAATAATATTCCAACTATTGGACAATCAGAAGTCAAAAATGTGTCTGAAATGTTGAAAATGGGAGCCGTTATTCGTTTGAATAATATTTATTATCATTTCAATGATGCCCAATTCAGACCGGATGCGACTCCAACCTTGAAAGTATTGATTGGTTTGATGCAGAAAAATCCTGAAATGGTGATTGAATTGGCTTCGCACACGGATAGTCGCGGGACGGAGTTGTATAATTTGCAATTGAGTCGTCAACGGGCAGGACATTTAGCAGAATATTTGATGGCGTATGGCATTGATAGTCAACGGGTTAAGCCTGTCGGATATGGAGAATCGCGGTTAAAAAATAATTGTGCAAGTGGAGTGGATTGCTCCGAAAAAGAGCATCAACAAAATCGGCGAACCGAAGTGCGGATTTTAAAAATCAATCCACAAGTGCGGATTGAAACGGCGGATACGCAGTGGGTGAAACCTGCGATTTCAAAAGATTCTACGATGAAATTAGGGGCAAAACCAGTCGTTGCATCCAAAAAAGTGGTTCAAATCCCTGTTAAAAACAACAAAATGTTGCCTCCCACAGAAACACATCCTGTGGTTTTGCCGAAAGATTCTTTGCGAAATGCAGCAAAAGATTCTACTAAATTTGTTAAAACAGGGGTTAAAGTGGTCAAAAATATGCCTGACACAACCAAAATGGTTGTTCCTAAAAAAATATTAAAACAATCTGTACCTAAAAAAGTAGTCAAAACATCCAAAGTTGATAAGTCAAAATCGCAAGACCAAAAAGATTTTGAAAAAGCATTTGGACCCGATTCGCCAAACTAATAATTGCATCTTTTTTCACCAAAACCGCAATCCAATCTTTCGGAATCGCCTCCAAGCCGTAATGCAAACCTGCCAATCCGCCCGTTACGCAACCTGTTGTATCGGTATCGCTGCCCAAATTGACGGCTTTCAAAACCGATTTTTCAAAACTATCTGTGTTTAAAAAACACCATAAACTCGCTTCTAAGGTGTGCACGACATAACCCGATGATTGAATCGTATCTTCTGAATAAGTAGCAATATCATTGTTCAAAACTCGATGGAAGTAATTGATTTCCTCTATTTTAAATATTTTTTTATTTTTAATGAAATCATTTACGGTGATTTGCATTGCTTTGTACGCAGCGATTTTGTCCAAACCGTGTATCAAATTCAAAGCATATTCGGTGTAAATGAAACACGCCAAAATGCTCCGAATATGCCTGTGCGTAATGCTCGAAACATTCGCTACAATTTCAAATCTTTTTGCAATGGGTTGATTATCAATGTAAAATACAATGGGCATAATTCGCATTAAGGAACCATTGCCATTGCTGTATTCATCATTGCCGCCTGATAACAATGGACTTACCCCATGAATGACATTTTGAATGGCTTGTGCTGTCGCAATGCCAATATCGAACACTTTGCCATGCGGTGTCCAGTAATTTTTTTGATACCAACCAACAAATTGTTTAGCAATATCATTCAAATCATAGCCTTTGCAAAGGCTTTCCGCCAAACAAAAAGCTAAGGAACTGTCATCCGACCAAGTGCCAATCGGCTGTCGGTGCGTTCCAAAACCGCGCATCGTCGTCACAGGATTTTGAGCAATCCGTTCTCGACTCATAAATTCAACGGGAACGCCTAATGCGTCACCAATACTCAATCCCAAAAAAGTTGCTACAATTTTCATATATTTTTAAAAGGTATGGTCTTTAAATTTTGATTACTGCTTGAATATTAATTCTAACTTTATATTTTTACTTCCTCAATTTCTAAAAGTGAATCAAAAAGTTGATTGCTTTGCGCTAAAATTTGATTCAAAAAATTATCATCGCTTGGCAAACCATCGAAAGTGGGCAATAATTGAATCGTTCCGGCTTCGCTTAAACTATAAATGACCACATCCTTTGCATTAATACAAACATTTTGTGGCACAATAAACCATGATACATTTACGATTCATTGTTTAAGTTTTTGGTTGCGCTAAAAATACTTTCCGTATCCAATTCGGAACAATGATTGCGCCCGCCGCTAAGTACAAATAGTAAGACATCACCCGCCAAATCAACGCAATAATCAAGGCAACGCTCGGCACATTCACAAAATCACTCAAAAAATCGCCAAATACAAATTCTGCAAAACCCGCGCCGCCCGGACTCGGACTAAATGCCATGATGATAAACATCGCCTGTAACCGCGCATACAACAACAAT
>JAAFJT010000099.1 GCA_013298955.1 Chitinophagales bacterium | reverse complement strand
AATGGGTGCGCACAGCGTTGATTATCCATGAATGAACGCTGTGTGCCTATATGTTAAACATAATTCATATTACCCACCCGTTTCGGTTTTCATTTGGGCGATTTGGCTTTGCCACAATTTTTTAGCATCTGGAACCGTGCCAACATCCGCAAAATCGGTAATCACCAGAATCGTCTCCTCGGTCACAGGCGATTTCGTAATGGAAAACTCCAAATACTCATTCGGTAACGCATCCTCCCACTCGAAACGCAATAATTCGTCCTCAATATCCATAATAAGCGTTGCGCGCTCATCATAGCCGTCCCAAGTGAACGTATATTCAGAATCACAAATATCCACTTCGTTACAAAACCAGCGCACCAAACACGCAGGCGCAGTCAGGAATTGATAGACAATAGTTGGAGACGCTCGGAAAATAAATTCCGTTTTAAACATGACGCGCTTTGCTGCCATAACTGATTTAAAATTGTGTAGTCGTTAAACAATCCGATTTCAAAATTTTATTTTTATTTCCACTGCATTGTACGAAAAATCAAAATATTCATTGTTTTTTGTTGAAAAAAAGAAGAATTATTTGGTCATCGAATCTTGTAAAAGTCGCTTTTGGTTGCAAAATTGGGTAAAAAATTTTACAAGGGCGAAATAAAAGATTATTTTACAAATATTCCAAAAAACAGACCGTTATTTTGATATTTTTCACTATTGCTTAGACGGGATTGTAAAAAAAACGATACTTGGAAAATTATTATCTTTTAAAAACCTTTTATCTAAAAGATTGTTTGCCTCTATGTATTGACAAAGGTGGTTAATTACCTTAACTTTGTGCCACGAAATTACCGTGACGCAACCCCAAAAATATCGTCTTAATATCGTCTTGAATACCAAAATTCCCCTGTTTTTCTATGAAAAACAGCACTATCTGAATCTTTTTACATCAAAAAAATTGAAACTTTTGCATGAGACAGCTAAAGATTACCAAATCCATTACCAACCGTGAAAGTCAGTCGCTGGAGAAGTATTTACAGGAAATTGGCAAAGTGGATTTGTTAACCCCTGAAGAAGAGGTTGAATTAGCCAAACGAATTAAACAAAATGATCAAGTTGCGTTAGAACGTCTCACCAAAGCCAATCTGCGGTTCGTCGTATCCGTTGCCAAGCAATATCAAAATCAAGGGTTATCCCTTTCCGACCTTATTAATGAGGGCAATTTGGGGCTTATTAAAGCGGCGCAGCGTTTTGATGAAACGCGCGGGTTTAAATTTATTTCGTATGCCGTTTGGTGGATTCGCCAATCGATTTTACAGGCTTTGGCGGAACAATCCAGAATTGTACGCCTCCCTTTGAACAAAGTAGGCTCTTTGAATAAGATTAACAAGGCTTTTTCCGAACTTGAACAGGAGTTTGAACGCGAACCGAGTGCAGAAGAATTAGCTACCATGCTCGAAATTACCACCGATGAAGTGGAAACAACGCTTGGTGTAGCGGCGAGACACGTCTCTATGGACGCGCCTTTTGTGGAAGGTGAAGATAATTCATTGCTCGACATTTTAGAAAATACGACAACTCCCGGTACGGACACGCGTTTGGAATACAACGAATCGTTGAGTCGTGAAATTGAACGCTCTCTAAGTACCCTCACCGACAGACAATATGATGTCATTAAACTCTACTTCGGCATCGGTATTGAACACCCTATGAGTTTGGAAGATATTGGCGATAAATTTGGTTTGACCCGGGAACGCGTGCGGCAAATCAAGGATAAAGCGATTAATAAATTGCGCTCTACCTCGAAAAGTAAGTTGTTAAAACATTATTTGGGCGCGTAATATTTAAAACACATAGAACACATAGGGGCTTAAACCGCCCTTATTATTTTTAAGCGTCGTATGATAATCCAAATAAATCAAGTTGTTTTTTTGCGCATAATCTTGAATCATGCCATTCAATTGGATAATTTTTTGCGCTACTTCTTTGATTTCAGGTCGCCAAACATACTCAGAGGCAGGATGTACGGATGCTAAAATGACTTTAATGCCATTCGCTTTCGCCAATTCCGCCATCGAAATAATGTTCCCTATCGTGAAATTAGGGTCGTATGGTCCCGAATTTTCAGCAATATCATTCGTTCCAATGCTAATAATCACTACTTTGGGTTTTAAATCAATAACATCTTGCCGAAAACGGACTAAGGTTTGCGGCGAAGTTTGTCCGCCAATGCCGCGCCCGATATACGATTTTTCGGGTTGATTAAAAAAAGCGGAATCTGCGTTCACCCACCCTTCTGTAATCGAATTACCGAGAAATAAAATTCTGTTTTCATTCGATTGAGGCGCGGAAAGTTTTTTATTTGCGTCCGCGTACCGTTTCAAATTGCCAAAATCGGTTTTAAATAAAATATCTTGTTGTTTTTGATAATCTGTAATGGCATCTTCACCATATTTAATTTCGTTTGGATTTGGATGTAATTTTTTGAACCATCCATTCGCTTTGAGCCAAGCACTGAAATTTTCAGTCCAATTATCTGTGGGTAATTTTTGTTTTTTCATGCCGAATCCATGTCCTCCTGTTTGGTAAATATGCAAATCTGCCAATTTTTTAGCGGCTATCCATTGCTTATACAATTCAATATTTTGTGGTGCAAATTTAAAAACATCATCTAAGGCAACCGCAATAAACGCAGGAGGTGCATCATTCGGCACGGGCAATTTAACCATTTCGCCTACATACGCATAGATTGGCGCAATAAAATCGGGGCGATTTTCGGGCGTATAATTGTAAGTCACGCCCATTGTAACGCCGCCGCCTGCGGAAAAACCCATTAACCCAATCTGATTCGGCGCAATATCATATTCTTTTGCATGATTTCGGACGTATTCAATGGCTTTTTTGCCATCTGCGATTGCCAAAGGCATTAATTTGGCAACACTCGCATTAAAATCAGCCGTATTTAGTTCCATTTTTTCGCCCACTTCTTTTCTGGGGTCATCGGTTTCACATTTAACGAGCCGATATTTCAACACAAATGCTGCGATTCCTTTGCTACTCAACCATTTAGCAACATCAAAACCTTCATTGTCTATCGCTAAATAATGAAATGCGCCACCTGGTGCAATGATAATGGCTGTGCCTGTTGCTACATTAGGCTTGGGCAGAAACGCCGTTAAAGTGGGTTCAGAAATGTTATAAATTGCCCGCGTTTTGGTTGCCGTTTTTTCTTTTTCGGTTTCAGACCAATTCCAAGTTTCTGAACCAGCCGCTTTCCCGTCATAGAGGCGAATAATTTGTTGTGCAAAAGCATTTGAAAGCGTTCCCATAAAACAACTGATTAATAAATTTTTTTTTTTCATAAGGAGCTGATTTTAAAAGGCGAAGATAGTGATTTTGAATTATAAAAGGTGCAATAAAGTTCAAGATGTTCATGTTCGTAGTCGGGAAATTGATTTGGATAATTATTTCTATCAAATTGTCTGTATTATATCGAGTGAAACCCATGATTGCGGACTTAAAATTGGTCTAATAAACAATTGTCTATTATGACTAAAATAAAAATTTATTAAAACATTGATTTACAAGCGCAAAAAACCTACTTTTGCACATTTTTTAACGCATACCACATCTTATGGAGTATAATTTTCACGAAATTGAGCAAAAATGGAAGCGGTATTGGGCTGAACATCATACGTATCGAGTCTCGAATCAGTCTGATAAGCCCAAATTTTATGTTTTAGACATGTTCCCCTACCCTTCTGGCGCGGGTTTGCATGTTGGACACCCGCTTGGATACATCGCATCTGATATTTTTTCAAGATATAAACGATTAAAAGGCTTTAATGTACTCCATCCGATGGGTTTTGATTCGTTTGGGTTGCCTGCCGAACAATATGCTTTGGATACGGGCATTCACCCTGCGGTTTCGACAGCGAATAATATCAAACGATATAAAGAACAATTTGCAAATATTGGTTTTTGCTATGATTGGGAACGCGAAGTCCAAACTTCGGACCCTGCGTATTATCGTTGGACGCAATGGGCTGTTGTGCAGATGTTTGAACATTATTACGACCGTGATGCCAATAAAGCGTTGCCAATCAAGCAGTTAGAGCAAAAATTTGAACATTCTGGGAATCAAAATGTCCATGCAGCTGGTGGTTTTGATAAGAAATTTACAGCAGAAGCATGGAAACAATATTCACACGCGGAAAAAGAAGCGGTTTTGATGCACTATCGCTTGATTTATCGTCGTCCGATTTCGGTGAATTGGTGTGCGGCATTAGGGACGGTTTTGGCGAATGATGAGATTAAAGATGGTTTGTCGGAACGCGGCGGGCATCCTGTGGAAAAACGGTCGATGTTGCAATGGTCTTTGCGCACAACGGCGTATGGGGAACGGCTTTTGAACGATTTGGACACGATTGATTGGACGGAATCGCTCAAAACCATGCAGCGCAATTGGATTGGCAAGAGTGAAGGTGCGCAATTGTTTTTCCATTTGCATCGTCGAAAAGATAATATTGAGGTGTTTACAACCCGTCCTGATACGATTTTTGGGGCAACTTTTATGGTTTTGGCTCCCGAGCATCCTTTGGTGGCGCAAATTACCACGAACAAGCATCAAGACGAGATTGATGATTATTTGAAATATGTCCAATCGAAATCGGAAGTCGAAAGGATGGCGGATAAAAAAGTAACAGGTGCGTTTACAGGTGCATACGCTGTGAATCCGTTTACGAAAACCAAAATTCCGATTTGGATTAGTGAATATGTGTTGAAAGATTATGGAACGGGTGCGATTATGGCAGTGCCGAGCGATGACGATAGAGATAAAGCCTTTGCGGAAAAATTTCATTTGCCCATCATTGATGTTGTCGATAAATCAAAATATCCGGGCGCGTCTTTGCATGATAAAGTTGGAATTATGATTAATTCCGATTTTTTGAATGGAATGGAAGTGCCAAATGCGATTCAGACCATGTTTACGCGGATTGAAGCCTTGAAAATTGGCAAACGGCGGATTAATTACAAATTGCGAGATGCCAATTTTAGCCGTCAGCGATATTGGGGCGAACCGTTTCCGTTCATCTATGATAAAGAGGGCATTACATATCCTGTGAAAACGTCGGAATTGCCTGTGGTTCTGCCGAATACAGATGATTTTAAACCATCATCTGATGCGAAATCGCCATTGTCAAAATGTACGGATTGGGTGCATTTGCCAAACGGTTACACGCGAGAAACGGATACAATGCCTGCGGTAGCGGGTTCGAGTTGGTATTATTTGCGTTATATGGATGCAAATAATGATAAATCATTGGCTGATAAAGAAGCAATTAAATATTGGCAAAATGTAGATTTGTACGTTGGCGGAACGGAACATGCTGTAAGCCATTTGTTATATGCGCGTTTTTGGCATAAGTTTTTGCACGATATAGATTTTGTGCCGACGACCGAACCTTTTCAAAAATTGATTAATCAAGGCATGCTTCAAGGCGTGATTGAAAGTATTTATTTGAAAAAGGAGAAGACCAATGGGCATCATCATATTTATGGTTCAAAATTATTGTTGGCATCGAATGCTAATTTAAATGACTATATAAAACTCTATGTTTTAATTGATTATGTAACGGATTATGGTGCAGCCGATTCTCATTTAAATATCGCGGGCATTGATAAATTCCGTAAGTGGAGACCCGAATACAACGATGCTATTTTTGAAACCATTTATGGAACCTATCATTTAGGCAAGTTTACTCCAAAAGGAGATGTAAGTGATGTAAAATTAGTGACGCATTCGGAAGTAGGCAAGATTTCAAAATCTCGGTATAATGTTATCAATCCAGATGATGTGATTGCAGAATTTGGTGCGGATTGTTTCCGTATGTACGAGATGTTTTTGGGTCCCATTGAGCAATCGAAACCTTGGGATGTGCGCAGTATTTCGGGTGTATCCAGCTTTTTGCGCAAATTTTGGTCTTTGTTTTACGACCTCAATACAGGCAAATATTTGGTCAATGAAGTGGAGCCAACCAAAGCGGCTTTGAAAGTTTTACACACCGCAATCAAAGGCATTACAGAAGATATTGAACGTTTTTCGTTTAATACTTGTGTGAGTAAATTCATGGTTTGTGTCAACGAATTAAAAAAATTAAATTGTCATAATAGATTCATTTTAAATGAATTAGTCATTTTATTGGCACCTTTTGCGCCATTTACGATGGAGGAATTGTGGGAAAAATTGGGTCATCAAACAACCGTTTGTGATGCAACCTTTCCTACATTTGACGAATCGTATTTGAAAGAAGATGTTATCATGTATCCGATTAGCATCAATGGAAAAAAACGCGGTGAAGCCCATTTTCCAACCACGATGCAGCCCAAAGAGATGGAAAGTCTGGTTCGGGATTTGGAGGTTGTTAAAAAATGGACGGAAGGCATTCCCATTAAAAAAGTCATTATCGTAGCGGGTCGAATGGTGAATATCGTGGTATAAATTACGGTAAATTGGAACGCGGATGACACGGATAGAGCGGATTTTCACGGATTTTTTCTTTTAATTCATAAAAAATCCGTGAAAATCCGCCCTATCCGTGTCATCCGCGTTCCAATTTATAACAAGTTTAAAATTTAGGTGGATTCAAATGTTTAAAATAACCATTTAATAACGCTCGCTCACGCAAACGCTCCATTTCTCGGACAACAGGCAAGATTTGTTTTAAATGGGCAGACAAATACCGTTGCCGCGCTTGTTCGGTCGGAATACACAAAAATTCATACTCTTGTTCCAACGAAAAACCGACATAATGCGCCACATCAAAAGAAACAAATTGTTTTGAATCAATAGGTGGTTTTTTATTCAAATGCATGGTTTTAAACAATTCTCTCAAATCATCTAAAATAGTTATATTAGTTGCTTCATCGCCTTGTGACAACTCATTCAAACGTTTTACTTCGGCACTTGCATAAAGTTTATTATGGGTATGATTATGAAAATCAATGATTTGAAAGATTCCAATGCCTTGAGTACGAATGTCCATTTCCCCATTATCATACCGTTTTTCAATTTTGAGCAACCGAACTTCAGTGCCAAAAGAGACGATTTTATTATTGATAAACGCAGGAATCCCAAATGTACTATCATTTGTTTCGCATTCCATTACTAATTGTTTGTAACGGGGTTCAAAAACGTGCAAATTGAGGTATTCACCAGGGAAAACCACTAATTTAAGGGGAAACATTGGAAGCAAATCAGACATGGCAATTCAATTTAAATGAAAAATAACATCCAAATTTAAGGAAAAGTTGCTTCCAACTTTAAACTAAATGTCGATTCGCTACATTATTACAATCCTTTGAATTTCAATCGCTTCAAAATACATTTTTGGCAAAATAGCGGGCTATTTTTATGAAATTCGTATTCAAAAAAAGCAATTTTTGTGTATTTAAATATTTTTGATACATTTGCCCCGTAAAATAAGAATCCAAAAATTATTGATTAAACGAATATAAATTTATGACCATTCATCGAATCGCCCTTATCACAGGGAGTACTTCGGGTATCGGACGCGCTACGGCGATTGCTTTTGCCCAAAACGGTATCGATTTAATTTTATGCGGTCGCCGCGAAGATAGATTGAGCGAATTGGCACAGAGCCTTTCGAGTCAAGTTAAAACCATTTGTTTGAATTTTGATGTGCGCAATCGCCCTGAAGTGGTGGATGCGATTCAACAATTGCCTGATGCTTGGAAAAAAATCGATATTTTAGTCAATAGTGCGGGCAATGCGCATGGACTTTCGCCGATTCAAGACGGTGATATGGACGATTGGGACGCGATGATGGATGGTAATGTGCAAGGACTTTTATATGTATCGAGAACCGTAATGCCTTTTATGGTAGAACGAAAAACGGGGCATATTATCAATATCAGCTCTGTTGCGGGAAAATGGGTTTATCCGAATGGGGCTGTTTATTGCGCGTCGAAAGCGGCTGTGGAGGCTTTGAGTGAAGGTATGCGCCATGATTTGACACAATATGGCATTAAAATTACCAATATTGCGCCCGGTGCCGTCGAAACCGAATTTTCTTTGGTGCGCTTCAAAGGCGATTCAGAACGGGCAAAAAAAGTATATGATGGTTTTGAAGCCATACAACCTGAAGATGTTGCTGATGCCATTTTGTACGCAGTGAACACGCCTAAGCGCGTAACGATTGCGGATATAGTGCTTTTTGCAGGAGCGCAAGCAGCCCCAACCGTTATTTATAGAAAATAACGGCTCTGATTTCGAGCAAGATAAATAGCGATTTTTTTATTTTCAACAAAATTGACAAAAACAAATCTACCGTGCGGCAAGTTTAAAACTTGCCGCACGGTGTGTCCTATTTAAGGAGGTATGTCTCGTAATCAAAGAAAATATTATTGTCTTTGAAATTTACCTTTTTGAACGTATTCAAAGTCGATTTCTCCAAAAAAGTACTATAAATATCAGACAAGCGCACCAAAAACAAGTCTTCTGGTGCGTTAGCAGTGCCGCCAACCCCTATGATAATAAAAACAGGTTGATTTTTTTGAGCTGAGAAGTTTTGGAAATTTTTCAATTGTTGTTCACTGCCCCACATAATTCCATTCTTATAGAAGCTACTTCTGTATTTGCATTCCACCGAAAATTCGACTTGAATATGCTTATGTTTAAATTGAAGTTTCAAATCTGGCTCTAATGTTGTTTGGGCAAAATAGCCATTCACATATTTATCTCCTGCCCAATCTAAAATTTTAAAATATTGTTTGGAGAATTTTTGAACAATATATTTTTCAAAATCAAGTCCTTTTTCTTTATCTTTATCAATTAAGTTGGTTTCCTTTACACTTGCTTCTAATAATTCATTGATTTTAGGTTCATAATTATCATAATTCAAACCCAATTCGATGGCTTTTGTTTGTAACACTATTTTTTCATTGGGCGTTAATTGTCCATCTGCGATTGCTATTTTAATCATATTTTCAAAAAAATCAATGTGATTAAAATCCATAACTGGTTCCATTGGTTGTGCCATCCGTAGTTTTTCCAAATCAATACGCTCTTTTTTTTCAGCATATTCCATTTTTGCTTGCTTTAATTCTTGCTCCAAACGCATGTTTTTTTGAACTAATTGTTGACTTAAACTTTCAATCTGAAATTGAAATACTAAGTCTTGTATCAATTGTTCATTTTCTTGATTTAAGCCTTCAATTTGTTTGTGAAATAGTGCTTCTTTTTGCTCAAATTGTTGTTTCAAATCATTCGTAATCAACGATTTATTAAAATTCAAATCTTTCTCGGAACGCACTTTTTTGTAGCGTAACTCTTGGTTTAAAGTTTCAATTTGTTTTTGAAAATCCACCTCTTTTTGCTCAAACTTGTTTTTCAAATCATTCAAATCGTTCTCAGAGCGCACTTTCTTGTGGCGCAACTCTTGATTTAAAGTTTCAATTTGTTTTTGAAAGACAACTTCTTTTTGTTCAAACTTGCTTTTCAAATCATTCGTAATCAATGATTTTTGGAAATTCAAATCTTTTTCAGAGCGCACTTTTTCGTGGCGCAACTCTTGATTTAACGTTTCAATTTGTTTTTGAAAATCCACCTCTTTTTGCTCAAACTTGTTTTTCAAATCATTCAAATCGTTCTCAGAGCGCACTTTTTCGTGGCGCAACTCTTGATTTAACGTTTCAATTTGTTTTTGAAAGGCAGCTTCTTTTTGTTCAAACTTGCTTTTCAAATCATTCGCAATCAATGATTTATGGAAATTCAAATCTTTTTCAGAACGTTCTTTTTCTTGAATCAATTGTTGTGTCAAATGGTCAACTTCTTTTTCAAAAGCAACTTTTATTTGTAATTTTTGCCTAAAAAGGATAATAATTGAAATAACTGCGCTCGCAAAAAGCGCACAAATCGTTGTTGTCACAAGTTTAAGTTTAGTTTGAATAAAATATGTAATTTTCAGGCAAATATATAACAAATTTATCAAAAGCAAAGGAGGCATTTGCCTGATTTTTTTGCAAAAAAATCAACAAATGCCTCCTTTACTTATTGCTTCCGAATTGATTCAAGTAGGATATTGAAGGAATTGAATAACATCTTCGTCCAAAATTTCTATCGGTGGCTCTTTACATTGACTCAAAAAGTGAACTAAATCCGATTTAATCAGCTCCGTTTTCATCTGCGATTTACAAATTGCCAAGAAAGCATTCACACTTTTGGGTCTAAGGGACTTCGGTCCCGCATTGATTCTAAGAAACAATTCATGAATAACTTCGGGTTTGGAATCCCGATTGTAAGGTCTTGGAATCGGTTGCTTTTTGAGCGGGTCTTTATCACCTTGACGGGAAACGACTTTATACGGAATTTCAGGTTTAGGCTTGGGCTTAGGTTTCGCTATTTCAACCGATACTTCTTGACCCTCAGCATCCAAGTTCGTTGTTTCAGCAGCCTGCTCCGTTGGTAACACTCTCCATTTTTTAACAACAAATTGTTCCCGAAACGTTTCATAGACAGGCGTTTGTAAGGCAACCTGCCAAACTTTTTGCCCAATTTGCTCCCATTGAGGATGATTCATCTTATTTTTTCCATGAACTTGGAAACAGTCAAACGCATATTTAAATAAATCATCCCAAGTGATTTGGATGACCTCTGGCATATTGAGTTCTGGATTGACCGCAGCACCAAAACAAACACTTTGTACCATACAATACCTATCTTGATACCAGCCTTTGGTACGCAAATCCGTTACAACGCCGTCCAATTGCTCCGTAGGAAACAATCCCGTTCCCACAACAATTCTTTTTAAACGCGGACCATTAGGACTGAGCCAATTTTTGCCAAATCCACAAAGTTCCTCTTGCATTTCACCGAGCAATAAAAAGGGCAATTCTAAATCGGTCAGTCGCGCATCGCTTGAAAACATCGGTGCTAACCCTTCTCGCCCATACGGAAATCGCAAGCCGATTATCGTTGCATTCGCGCCCACTTTATAGGTGTATTCGACTTCTCTATGAACAACGGCATGACTCAAAGCCAAAAATCCATTAAGCCTTAAAAAAATCTGAACAAGGCTTTCGGGTTCAATGATATGTTTACCATCTTGATTTGTCATTTGTACTTTTTTTATAAACCCAAATTCTATTATTTTCGCGGGCAAAAATATTGGAATGCTTTGTAAAAACCAAATTTTTGGGAGATTTTAAATTATAGAGCCATCATTAGCAAACGCCCACATACAGGTTTCGGAGTAGAATAAGATTGATTTGTAAATCAGCAATTTCCACTTTGGAAAAGTCGATACAATTGGAACGCGGATGACGCGGATTGGGCGGATTTTCACGGATTTTTTTAGTTTTACACAAAATTTTATTTTATTTTTTTTAAAAATAAAATTTCAATTTAATCGAAAAATTTCGTGAAAATCCGCCCAATCCGCGTCATCCGTGTTCCAATTGTATCGACCTTTTTCAAAGCGGAAATTGCTGTTTGTAAACGTAAAAAGTGATAAATCGTTCATCATCCATAATTTATCGCTTTTTATTTTTGGAAAATAAGGTTGTTGTTTTCCGCAAAAAGCCTTATTTTTGCCCATCTATTCACCCAATCCAATACCATGTTAAAAATAGCGTATGGCAAAGCCGATTTTGCCGAAATTAGAACGAATGGGTATTTCTACCAAGACCGAACGCAATTTATTGAAATCTTGGAAGAAAAAGGGACTCACTATCCCGCGTTTTTGCGTCCGCGCCGTTTTGGGAAGTCGTTGTTTATCAGCATGTTACATTGTTACTACGGCGTAGAATTTAAAAACCAATTTCAACCCTTGTTTGGCGATTTGTATATCGGCAAAAAGCCTACCCCATTGGCAAATCATTTTTTTATCCTTCGCATGGATTTCAGTGGCATCACCACCAAAGACCCGAAAGAAGTGATGCATTCGTTTTTGCAAAAAGTGAAATCGGGGACAAAAGATTTTTTGAAAACCTATTTCAACTACTTTCAACCCAATGATGAAGCCATCTTGGAACAAGAGCAAACGCCTTCGGGGGTTTTAATTGATTTTTTTGATTTAATAACCAAACGCGGGCTTTTAGATGACCATAAAGTGTATGTAATGATTGATGAATACGACCAATTTACCAATCAATTGTTGAGTTATCACAGTCGGGAATTTCAAAACGTCGTGAGCGCAGACGGTGCGGTACGCGTTTTTTACGAAGTGTTGAAATCGGTTGCAGGTTTGGGCAAAGTATCTCGCATTTACTTGTCAGGTGTTGCCCCTGTGACCTTAGATGGCATGGGCAGTGGTTATAATATTACCACCAATATTTCGTTGGCATGGCCGTTTCATCAAATGGTCGGGTTTGAGGAAGCCGAAGTGAAAGCATTAGTAGCGCAGTTGGGGCTTTCCAAAGGGACTTTAGCCACCGTTTTGTCCGATTTGCGCAATTGGTATAATGGTTATTTGTTTAGCGATGATGTCAAGAAGAAGATTTACAATTCGACGATGGTACTTTATTTCGTGAGCCAATACCAACGGTCGGACGCTTATCCAAAAACGTTGTTAGACCCGAATATTGCTTCCGATTACAAAAAAATCCGCCAAGTGTTTGAACTCATTCGGCGAGACCCGTTTACCTTACCGACCTTTAATACTTTGATAGAAAAACAAACGATTACGGCGGAATTGACCGAAGTATTCAGTTTGGAACGGGGTTTTAACACGTCCGATGCCGTCAGTATGTTGTTTTACATGGGTTTTTTGACGATTGTAGAACGGGATTTAAGCAGTTATGTCTTTAAATATCCCAATTATTTGATTGAAAAATTATACGCCCAATATTTTGTGGCATTGTTGCAAAATACCGAAGAATTGCCCATTGATAATAATCCAGTTAATGATGCCGTTCGGGAATTGGCTAAAAATGCCAATCCACAACCTTTTTTAGACCAAGTAAAAGCGATTTTGAAGATTCACTCGAACCGCGATGCCATGCAATTTCATGAAGGTTCACTCAAAGCGGTCTTTATCAGTTTATTACATCATCAACAATTTTATTATATCAATTCGGAACCCGAAGGAGAACGCCGTTACATTGATATTTACTTGGAAGCGATGCGCGGTTATAAGCCCAAATATGAAATTGCATTTGAATTAAAATACCTTAAAAAGAAAGATCCGCAAGACGTAAAGGACGTGTTAGACGCTGCAGAAGTCCAATTAAAGAACTATTTGGTCTTAAAAAAGTATATCAATCGAAAGAATTTACGCGGTTTTGTCGTCGTCGTCAAGAACGAAGACATTTTCTGGAAGGAAATTACGATTCGTTGATTCCATTTATGAAATATCCTAT
>JAAFJT010000097.1 GCA_013298955.1 Chitinophagales bacterium | reverse complement strand
TACGCTCGCCAAATATCCTGCAACAACTCCTAATAATGGTAATATCATTATATTATATTTATGCAGATAAAAGTCTTTCAATTAGAACATCTATATCCGTATCGGTTTTATTATTAAAAACCAAGTCCCAACCATTATAACCCATTCTTAACAAAGGTTCTTCGTTTGGTCCTACAATTACATATTCGCCCGTATTGGGTGTCAATAAGTGCGTTTCTCCGAATACATTCAATGTTACATCCGAATATCCAACTTGTACTAATTTTTCTTCCCAAGCTCGAATAACAATGATTTCACCACCCATTAGTTGTTTAGAATCTTTAATTGGTTCGGGCATCGGTTCGGGCGTAGGCTCAAAAATTCGTTTAGAATCTTTAATGGGTTCGGGCATTGGTTCGGGCATTGGTTCGGGCATCGGTTCGGGCGTAGGCTCAAAAATTCGTTTAGAATCTTTAATGGGTTCGGGCATTGGTTCGGGCATTGGCTCGGGCATTGGTTCGGGCATTGGTTCGGGCATCGGTTCGGGGTCTGTTGTGTGCAAATTTTCGTCTTTTGGGTCAAGAAACAATTCCTCAATTGCTTTTTGGTCTGCTGCAATTTTTGCCAAACGTTCCGCTTCTGCTGCTGCCAAACGTTCCGCTTCTTCTGCTGCTAACCGTTCCGCTTCTGCTGCTGCCAAGCGTGCCGCTTCTGCAATCGCTGCCAAACGCGCTATTTCTTTTAACCGTTCTGATTCTGCTGCTGCAATCGCTGCCAAACGAGCTGCTTCCGTCCGTTGTGCTAATTCTGCGTCTGCAATTGCTTTCAAGCGTGCCGCTTCTGCAATCGCTGCCAAACGCGCTATTTCTTTTAACCGTTCTGATTCTGCTGCTGCAATCGCTGCCAAACGAGCTGCTTCTTCGTCTGCTGCAAGTTTCGCACGCCCCTCAGATGTCCATGTTCTAGGGTCTAACGGATCCATTGCTATAATGGTGTCTTTTGGAAGCGGGTCAATCGGATATTTTACATCATCAATTGGAAGTGGGTCAATCGGATATTTCACATCATCAATTGGAAGCGGGTCAATTGGGTGTAAACCTTCATCAATTGGAAGCGGGTCAATCGGATATTTCACATCATCAATTGGAAGCGGGTCAATTGGGTGTAAACCTTCATCAATTGGAAGCGGGTCAATCGGATATTTCACATCATCAATTGGAAGCGGGTCAATCGGATATTTCACATCATCAATTGGAAGCGGGTCAATTGGGTGTAAACCTTCATCAATAGGTGAAACGGGTGTTTCTGAAACGCCCGTTTCACTATTTGAAATCATTACGCTGTTTTTTTTTTAAAAGAGCATTCCAAATCAATTAATTCGGTGTAGTCCAACAAACCATTTTGGAAGGACACGGTACAAACGCCACCACTTTCTGCGAATGTGTACGCACCCTTTGCTCTCAACTTCAAAGTGTCTTGGTAAACATCAACCGTAAAAACTTTTAAGCCCGCAGGTACAGGGAAATCCACAAAATAACCGCCATAAGTCCCGCTCATAGGGTCAAATAATCGTTTTGGCTCAAGACTATCAAAACTCTCCAGATGCCAAATCACGTTTGACAAATCGGTTTCCAATTGAATGATTTTCGTTTTCTGCTCCGAAACCACTTGTTTTAAAACATTGAAATCGCTTAAAAGGATTGTAAACTCCGTTTTCGTAACGAGTTTTGCTACAGCCTTTAAAAAATCTTCAACATCCAAGTCCTTAACATCCAATTTTTCCAACATTTCACGGAAAAAGGCATTTTGCTTATCCATTTCAGTTCTAAAAACCGTTTGGCTAAGAAATTCGGGCAATTGCTGCTCAATACCCTGAATCCGTGAAAGGGAGGCAATTTTGGCAACGCGTGAAAACAACTTTAAATCAATCGTCTTATCTGCGTTTTCGCCCAATGTCAATTCCGCACCTAATACGGTTTCGCCTTTCGCATACTGCGTAAAGCCTTGTCCGGGAATAGACACAAGAAAGCCCGTATCTGGTACTTCAATACCTTTCCCTGATGGTGACCACACATGCCACTTCTGAATATTCTTCTCGGAATGTTTATGAATACCACTCATAATTGATATAATTTGTTATTTGAAATAAATAAAATTAATAGTAATGGATTGTGACCCACTCAAAAGTAGGGTCATCGAAATATAATTTGTTATTTTCTTGTTTTACGATAACACTATTTGGTTGCTCTAACGTGTCGATATTAATGTAAAAAGTAGCTCCTACATATAGATTTTGAAACGTAGCACAATTATTGATGATGGGTGCGGATTCAGGGGCTAAAACGCGGTAACTCGTGTCCATTTTGGACTTAATGAGTTCTTCCATTGCTTTAAGCCGCTTATCTATATTCCTTTTCGGTGAATAGCTACTTTGTACTTGCATTACTTCACAAATTTTTGATAAAAAAGATAGCCCAAAAATAATTTAAAGCCTAATCCGACCCAATTTGTTTGTTCATTTTTCAATGGTGGAATATCTCCATTTCCGGGGTGTCTTTCTGGATTCAAATAATTTTCTAACTCTTGTGGCAAATTATTGGCATCCAAACGGGTTTTGGTAAAACCCGGGTTTTGGTCTAGGGGACCTAATGTCCTTAAATTATCCAAAACAATGATTTCAGGAGTCATAAACACGCCGAAATACGTACCAATAGGCTTTCCTTCGGGCTTATCCAGCTGGATTTTTTCCAAAGTAACGCCCTTGTCGGCACATATTTTTTCAATTTGCGGACTTATTTTCTTGCAAGGTCCGCAACTCTCCATCGTAAAAAACAATACTTTTTTCATTCTTTAAATGCTTGATAGCCTAAAAAGGCTGCAAATGAACCAAATATAACTTGCCCTGTTTCGTTTTCTGCTTTTGAAGCTTGGTAAACTAAAAGACCCGCCCCAAAAATATAGAAAGGTTTTTTGAGGTCACTGATACCTAATTGGCTTAAAACACCTTCTTTTGCCTCTTTTTCCTTTTGTTTTTTTAATTCTGCCTGCCAAATCGCCTCCGCCGTTTCGATTTGTTTTTTATCACTTGCATTTTTATCATTCGTATCCTTTAATTCTTTATCATATTGCGCCCGTTCTGTTTTGGACATTTGTTTGAATACCAAACCTAAATCAATCGTAAAATGATTTGGTATTAGATAGGTCTCAAATTTGCCTTTATTGTCCGTTTTCCAAACTTGGTGAAAAGAGCGCGGCGGTTCTTTATACAATTCAATATAGGTAAATTCCGTACCTTTCACAAATTTTATTTCGTTCCAAACGCCTGTTTTTGCAAAATACCCTACAACATCCGTTAGAAACTTTATTTTCTTATGCTTCAAATATTTATCATCCATAATCAGGCTTTTTCTAATTGAAAGGCTTCAGCTGCATCAATGCGCGCAAACCAACCCTTGCGAAATTTTTCTAATGTGGGTTTGTCCTTAATGCGTGCCGCTAAATAGGTTTTTCGAGATAAAGAAAAGTTGCGAATATTAGCCAAATGACTTTTGCTAATGGTTTCAGGTCCTATAATACCATCCACTTTTGCACCAGTTAAACTTTGGAGGCAACGTACCGCAAACCCGCCACCATGCAACACACAAGCATCGAAAAAAAGAAAACGAATGTGTAAACTCACCTGCGCACACTTAAATCGACTCCAATAATCATCATAAAAGATGCGTTTTGCTTCGGTTTCGTGCAGCTCACAAATCGCAATATCAGGGTAAAACGCCTGTGCGATACCAAACTTCGTTGTCCCGCCCGGGTCATCCGCGTCAGTTTCGCACTTTCTACCCTCAAAATCAATCACTTTGGTAACATATTTATCAAATTGACTGGTTAAATCTGATTCGTTTTTAGAGACCATTTGATTGAGTATATAAGTTACAAAAAATGCAATGACTCCATTTTTGACATTATTCATTCGCTTCTAAGGCTCGTTCTTTTAATTTGATGTCAAGTTCTTTCTCTTTTGCTAACAAATCGTTGTACTTGCCTTGTTTCATTTGGGACCATACGCAAACGGCGGTCAAAATCAGGGAACCAAAAAGGCTTAGATACCATACAATTATTTCGACAATATCCGATATACTAATAATTGAAGTGTTGAACATCAACACTTGCGCGTACATAGAGCCGCCCAAACCGCAAATTAAAGTTCTAATATCCATATCATTTTATCCATTAATAAACTCAAAAAAATTCAATTGATTAACGGTTTGCTCATCTGTTTCTAAATTTTCAAAAACAATACTAATAGGTTGGTCGATATATTCGCCCGGTTGACAGCCTACTGATTCGCTACCTCCGGGCAGGATTTCATAGTTTCCATCTATGATTGCCTTTGAATTACCCAAATTTTTGATACAAAACCCTACATTTTTTAAATGAATGGTAGCATTCTGCACTATTGCTTTTTGAAAATGGATATACCTTCTAATCATTTTGCTTTAAGATAAGGTTTGATTTGTTGCAAAATCAACGGTTTTGCAAACACTTCATTTTTTTGCATGTATTCGCTTAAAGCGTCTAACATCACTTCGGGCGGCATGCCAAATATTTTTTCCAAAACAGCTAACGAATCGGATTGAGATTTCATAACAATTGTATTATTTTGATGATTAATGACCTCTATTTCTGCTTCTGGTGCTTCCTGCGGAAGCGTTTCGGTTTGACGGGGCAAACTACCGATACTCACGGCGGGTACTTCGTGCGCGGGTGGTGGTGGTATGATGTCACCCCAAAAACCCTTTTCCGCTAACCCTAAAATTCGATGAAAAATACCCGCGCCCAATTCTAACGCTTTTTCAGGTGCTTTATCTGCCAAACCCATAATTCGCCCAATAAAATTTTCCGATACACTGGTAGGCGCGGCATTCAATGCCTGTATTTGGTGTTGTAAAGTTGCAATTAACACTTTGTCTTGAATCGTTTCTTGTACAGCTTGGATAGAAGGTAAACCATGAATCCCAAGGTTGCCACTTTGTACTTGCTGACTTTCAGGCAACAACAACAAATTTGCCTTAAAACCCGTATTATTTTTCTCTTTATCCGTCATAAAAACGGTGAAATCACCGCCCAATTTTCCATACCGGCGAATCGTATCCACTAATAAAGCATTGCTATCACTTGCAACCGTAATTACAGCATTGCGCAACAGGGCTTTTGCTGATACGACTTCCGAACCACTATACAAAGTCCAATAGACAAAATTGGCATCTTGTTTTTGGAGTGATAGTATCCATGATATTAAATCATCTATGCTTGTTAATTTAGACATGATAATCCGATGTTATGGAAACAGAACCAATGAAAAACGATTAAATACATCCTAAATGACCATCATCAGGGGATGCAAAAGAACTATTTCCGTTTAAGCAGTTACCAAAATTGCTTTTTGATTGCCTTTGTTACTTATTTTGTACCTTTAAAACATCTATTTGAATCGAATGAAAACGATACCTAAAAGCCTTTTGAACTTAAAAATACATATCCTCAAACAACCTATTTCAACACTCCAAAAGAATGATTTACATATCAAACGCCTCTAAAACACTTTCAAACCCTACTTGCATCAAAACAGCTCGTCCGCGCCTGTTGCTATCAAATTATCCGTTTGCTAACTTTTAATCACTGGTTTCTGTACCACAATTTTAAATTTTTACGTATGTACAAATGTTAGTACGACCGATACCGGAGCTGTCGGTTTCGTACCTATTATTATTTTTGACTTCGTATCTGAATAATCTTTCAAAAACGTTTTTAAAAAGTTGCCTCTTCTGCCACTTCTGACAAGATGAATCAATGGAATATTAATTTTTTCCACATCGGAGGTTTCATATAATGAAAGTATCATTGAATTAGCTTGCTCATCACTGGCTAAATTCACGCCGTTTACATCCTTTCCTCCTGCGCCCACCGTCGCAAAAATTCCGTATATTTGCGCATTCTTGGGAACTATATCTTTGGGCAAAATGGTACTTAATCCGGATATGATAATTGAAACCGTTTTACAACTTACAATAATGCCTTTATCCGAAAGTTCTTTAACAATTGGACATATTTGATTGCTATGCATTCAATTTCGTTTTGTTCGCATCGTATGCCGCCGATGCGTTGGTGATATAGAAACCCGTGAAATAAATTTGAGCTGTATTGAGATTCGGAGCTGTCGTGCCAGTGGCACTAATCCCACCTGCCAACAAATCCAAACCAATATCCGCTTTCAATTCTAATTTCACTTCTGCGTTGCTGCTTCCAGAAATAATGAACGGCTCGGCAAATTCCCAAACAGGCAGTTTCTTGTTTTCATTATCATAATCAGGAAAATCATTGACCTTTGAAGACACATACATCAACTCTTGCATATCAAAATGATCTAAGATTTCTTTTCCATCATTTTTAATGTGCAATTTGCCCAAATACAATTGGTATAGGCTTTGCCATTCTTCAATGGACAAATCGGTATCCGCTATTTTTATGGTCTTTTTACCTAAAAACACACTTTTATCGGGAAAAGTCGCTGGTGGTAACAATTGCACGCGCTTTTGAAAACCTGCACTATCTTTGTAGGTCGTATGTTTTTGAATTGTAAAGCCCATCCCTGTGACATAAAAAATGTCGTTGGTGTCAAGCAATCCGTCCGATTGTTTTCCTTTCGTGTTAAACGTAAATAGATTTTTCGTCGCCAAATCGCAATTGAGTTTCAATCTATTTTCATGTACAACGGCACTTGCATGAATACCTATTTTGGCTAATGCCACTAACAAGTCTTGGTATGCGGCTTTTTTAGGATTTAAATGTATGCTGACCATTTTAATTTTAATGGTTAATTTTGAAATAAAATTTTGATTCAAGTCATGTTTGACCTATAAAATTACGATGCAATCCGAAATTGCTGCCGTTGTGCGGGTGCAATGCGCGGCGCGTATTCAGGGATGTATGCTTGACCATAATTGGGCTGCATATATTGGTTATGATTAGCAATATATTCAACACCACTAATGCCTACTTTTGTGGCGAAGTCTTTCATATTGGTTTTTGCCCACTCTTCAAAACCTGCGGTCGCACATCCGGCACATGCAGCCGTTACGCGACTATCTTTTTGATATTTGGCATCTAAAACCATTGGTAAACCTGCACCAATGACCATTGCACTTGTAGCTGCAAGTCCTCTTTGAGCTGGATCCACCTGCGAAATACCGTATTTGGCAGCAACATATCCGCTTGCAGTACAGGCTATTGTAGTCAAGCCTTCTTTGACGGCATCGCTATTGCCTCTAATGCCTGCGACTTTATTATTTACTTTGCACATAAAAAAATTTTTTTTTCAATGAAAACAATTGAATATTTCCATTATGAGAAAAATGGGTTAGCGGCTAGACTTACCCTTTTTTTTGGGTTTGCCACTCACTGCGGACGATTTTCGTTTGTCAACGCAATATTTAGTACCGTCTTTGCGTACCCTTGCGTTATATCCTTCTGTCCGAAGTTTTGCGGCTCTATTGTTTGCGGCACTCTCACCAGTGCTACAAGAGTCTTCTGTATAATACTTTTCTCCGTACTTCGTTCTTTTAGCCATTTTTTTAAGATTTATTTTTCATTTAGGGTCAAAACCAATATGCTCGTTTTCATCCTTATTGCGTCCTAAATACAACTGTTGTATGGTTGCTTCGGGATTCATCAAACCTAATTGTTTGGCAGCATTGGCGCGGGCAACGCCAAGAGCCGACCATTCGCGCAAATTCGTATTCGATAAACCACTCACTTTTGCCGTTTCGGGAACAATTTTTTGATGTTCCAACCATTTTGCCGCTACCACTGGCGGGTATTGATTTGGATTTTTCAAAAATTCGTATATAAAATGATGACTGCCCGTTTCCCACTTTTCATTAATAGCCTTTTTGTAGGTCATTTGCTTATTGCAAACGGTATCAATCCAATCATTTTGTGTATATTCCCCTGTCGTAGGGTCTGTATGCGATTCGTTTCGGAGGCAACTTTCAAAATCTATATCCAAATCCAATGATTGAATAGCGGGGTCAATCCCGCTAATGCCGTTTGAGTTCGGATTGCGTCGCCGCGATAAGTCCAAAATGCCTGAAGCACTTGTAAAATTTTTCTGGGCATATGCGATTACCCGTTTTACATCCATTGAAACAGGGTCGTTTGCGGGTGTCCATGCGATACCGCGCACACTATGAAGACCTGCAAACAAGGTATTATTGATTAAATCAATGTTTTTTCTCCAAAATTTCCGATTTGGTGAATTAGGATACACGACTTCCGCTAATTTTAATTGCTCCATTTGAATGTGTAAAAACATATCACCCTCTGTCATCAAATGATAGTTTAGAAACGGGCGTTGTGTGAACAACGGTGAATCCAAATGATTATCGGTATTAATTCCTTTTATCCAACTTAATTTTGACATCTTGACTATTTTCGCATTAAAAAACGGTTTTACTTCTTCATTAAAGCGCGTATGTACAGCATCTATGATAATACCTTTTGTCGTGACGATATAAACATGTTGTACTTCCCCAAAAGGCTTCCACGCCACAAACATATAATCGGCATCTATACCCAACTCGCGCAATAAATCGACTCCTAACAACGACATACTTTTGCAATCGCCGTATCCATCTTGGATGGTTTGGTGGGGCGATTTCACCTTTTCATGTCCGCTTGGGTCGGCTATGTATCGAATATTCGTTTTAATGAATTTCCATACATTATAACAAGTCTCTAAATCATCTTTACCGCGTAACCTTTTCGCAAATCGTTTAGAATATCGCTTTTCGGCTGCATCTTTATCGACGCGTTTGATTAAGGATATAATATCTTGCGTATCAAAATCATATTTGATAACGGTATCTATCGAATCAGGGCGTTTGTAATATTGCTTATAGTCCATTATTACATTATTTCTTCATTAATTTTTAATGTGCCTAATGTGGTGAATATATGCCCTACGAGTCGAATGTCCTGTTCGGACATATATGTTACAATGCTGAATCCTTTATTTAATATTTCATAAAAAGCCTTTCCTGATGGCTCGACTTCAATGATAAATTCTTTGGTTTGATTCGGGTTAATGGTTGTTTTTTGGTCTCGAATTACAAATGTACCATACACATCTTTCACATATGATTTGCCTGACTGGTCCATATCATAGTTTAAAACTTTGCCTGAAATACCATTCAATTGAATACCCACATTTGATAAATTTGACACACTCATAATCAATCGAATCTTAAAACCGCCTAATGGTGATATTACGCCTGTTGTATCCTTAAATTTGGGTTGGCTATGATGTATTGCACCACTTGCAAGTTGTCGGGGCGTGTTCACCGCCCAAAATGCTACTAATGCCGCACCACCACCCCATAAAATCTTAGCTGTCGTATTCATACCATTTTATTTTGTTAGAAAACTATTTCGCCACAAATATATATATGAAAAAAAAACCAAAATGTACTTAAATGTACATAAATGTACTTAAATGTACATAAAAAAAGGTCTGCACGACATTACAGCGTACAGACCTACCTATATATATTTTTTTTTAAACGAATGTCAAGGCAACCTTTACGGCTTATCGATGCGAATTAATTCCGATTGAAGCAACTGATTGACAATGATAAAGGATTGTTGTTTACTAAAAATTCTGATTTTGTTATATTGCTCAGGGGTTAATTGTAATTTTTGAAGGGCATCATCCGTGAAATAGTCCCTTCTTAAAAGATTGTAATAATATCGCATGTTGGGCGAATGCAAACCTAATTGAATACACAAATCTTTTTTAGATAATCTTGACATGATGAATATAATTTATTGATTTTATGCAAATATAGAATCTACCTAAGTATCAAACGGAACATAGCAAATTAAAATTGATTATAGCCTAAAACACCTATTTTGGAATGGCAATTGATAATCAATGTATTATATCTTTCGTATCAAATTGAAAGTGTATAAAAAAGTGATTTATAGGTAAAAATACCTATATACATATCCTAAAAAAGGCGCGCCAAAATGAATTGACGCGCCTTTTTTTTTAAAAATTTAATTTTGATAAATATAAATCCGCAATATCACACTTTAAATAATCTTGTTTTTCAACTTCATTCATACTATTCACTATTTCAAATAGGGAAGCGTAAATAGTTACATCGTAATTTAATTTAATCGCTTTCCACATGATTGTATCCCACAACTTGTAAGCATCGTAATCAGGGAATAAAATAATTTCTCTGTCTTTTAATGGTTCAAATTTAGATACTTGTAATTGAGTCGCGCCCATCGAAGCCAACCAAATGTAATCAGGGTAAACCGCTGTCATTATCACAGCCGTTTTAGGACTTTCAACAATGGCAATCGGTTTTCCAAATTCTTCTAATTGATGTTGTCCAAAGAAACAAAGTTTACTTTGGAAATTTTGAAAGCCTGGTTGTGCATGAATCCAACTGATAGGTAGGTTTTTCAAACGCTTGCCTGTTATCGGATTGTACATAATTATTTGTCCTGTTCGGATTTCTTCGCATTCATCCACAATGTAAAATATGGTAGCCCCGTTTAGAGCCGTTCCAATGTAGAACCGATTGATTAAATCGGTAACGGTTGTTTCGTCAAAATTTTTTTTCAAAAATTGTACAAAATAATTTTTATCGTAATTTGCAAAAGTGAGTTTGGCGTATTCTGGATTAATGTAATCATGCGAAGTCTTCACTGGCTCTTGTACTCTTGGCGGCTTGGGCTGAAATTCATCTACATAATTGAGATACTTTTTCAATCGCTCACAACATTCGGGAAAAGTTAGATTTTCCATTTTCATTAAAAAATCAAACACACTACCACCTGCATCACAACCAAAACATTTGTAAAATGCTTTGTTACTATTTTGATAGACTTTGAAGCTCGGCGTTTTTTCAGTATGGAATGGACACATGCCTACATAATTGATACCTGCTTTTTTAAGCGGTGTATATAGATTTATGATGTCAAGGATACGCTCATCCGCTTTATTTTTGAGTTGAATATAGGCTTCAGATGCTGCCATTTTTTAAGCTATTTTTGTTTTAAAATTGAGGCAAATTAGCTTTCAAAAAATACTTTTACTTTTACAAGGCGTATAGGGAAAGTAAAAGTAAAAGTATTTTTTGAAGGCTTTTTTGAGGTGATTTTTGTTTTAAATTCGGCTCTTAAAAAAGGCATTTTAAAACAAAAATAAAGGCTCAAAAAATACTTTTACTTTTACTTTCCCTATACGCCTTGTAAAAGTAAAAGTATTTTTTGGGAACTACTTTAGGCGGAATTTATGTTTTAAACTCTGCTGTATTCGGATGCTTTTTGCTCTAATTTAAACATCGGTTCGCACTCTCTAAATCTCAAATTTTGAATTCTTTTATCCTTATCATCTCTTACTTTTGTAAGCACAAACGTTTTAGATTTGTAGTAAAAAAACTGTTCTTGCTCAACAAGTATGTCAACTAACTTATGGAAATTTTCATATACTATTTTATTAGAAGCCTTCCAAACATTTTCAAAATGGGCTAAAATGGGCGTTAATCCTTTCGGATTATTTTCTAAAATAAAATCTTGCAACTCGTTTTTAAAATCCGGTAAATTGTACTTATCAGTAGTTGCTGTTTTTTTAACTTCGTCTTCATCTGCTAAAACTAAGGATTCGCTTGTTTCGTCAAATTTGACTAAAAAGGATGGAGGTTTTTTGGAGTTACGCGTTTTCAGAAAGGAGATGCGTAACAATTCGGTTTCATCATCATCTTTCTTTTTATCGAAATTAAACGCAATCTGCATTACACAAGATGACTTATTGAGCAGCTCCGAACCGATATGCCCCCGAGCTTTTGAACTTTCTACGCCCGGGTTCTCATGGATTACAAATAAAAACGTCACGCCTAATTGATTCGACATTTTACGGAATTTATCAAATACGGATATATCTTTGGGGTCATTAATGTTTTCCACCATATCGGTTAAAACATCCACCACCACTAATAGGGGCAAATCAGTTTGGGTTTTGACCCATTCCAAATAAATCAATAAGGATTCTATCCGTGTTGAACGTTCTTCCTCACTAAATGACATTGGATAGAAATTAGGAATCCGTTCATAACTACTGTACCCAGCAAGTCGTCTAATTCGTTGAATCGCTGTTGGAAATTCTTCTTCTGTCTCGCGCTCGGTATCGGCATAGACAACTGCGGTTTTAAAATTATCATCTTTTTCAAACCCTAAGAAATTATTAGATTCTCCTTTTGACAAAATGAGGGCGGTAAAACATTCTGCTAAACGGCTTTTATGCGTACCGCTTTTGCCCTGAATCGTGGCAATGATTCCCTGTGTAAGAATAGGCACTAATTTATTATTTTTAACATCATACTTGGAAACCAAAGCAGGACGTTTTACAACTTGTTTGTCCGACGTATTCAGGATTTGGGTTTGCATGTTTAATAATTTATCTAAACGTTCTTGCCTAACTCGTTTGGCTACAACTTCGGGCGTTTCCTTTTTTTCGGATGCGGGTTGCTCTTTATGAAAAAATTGCTTTAAATTTACATCTGGAATGACTGCGGGTGCTGGCTCTTGGGCTGTGACGGGCGGCGTTGGTTCTAAAATGCTAATCCATTCCTTCGGAATATTGGAGATAGTCCTATCGCCCATTTTTATAAAACAATTCATAGGATTTTTTTCGTCGGAAATCGTACCGCTTAAAGGCATATCTTTCGAGAATCCGAACGTATCCACATTAAATTTGAAATACATACTATTATATTTTTTCTTGCTTTAAAAAGAACCGCCGTTTCACTGGGGAGCGAGAACGGCGGTTACTTAGGTTTACGAATTTGTTATTTGATTTAAAATAAATTGACCTATCAAGGGGTCAACGCAATTCCGCATGACTTGTGCGGGGTTGTGCGCACTCAGATAGATTTTATCGTCGAAATGTATATCATACTTGTCTTGTAAGATACGCTTACCTTTCAAAGTACACTCTTTGAATATTCCTGAAACTGGGTACGATTCAGGGACAAAATGAATGTATTTATTACTCCAGAAACAATGACGACCGATTATATAGCTTGGCAATATTTCGAATTCATAATAAGGGCGTACATTTTCTACGACGAAAATGCCTTTAAAATGGGTTTGAAGAAATTTGATGCAGTCCAGCAGCATTGGACATCTATTTTCTTCCGTTGCCCTTTTATTAGCATAATTCATTCGTGAATGAGATTGACAAGGCGGCGAAGCCCAAACCATATCGAATTTATGATAATTCGACTTCAAATATTCCATTGCGTCGCCACAAATGATGGTATCCTCTGGATTAAACCTTGCGTACACTTTACAAAGTTTTGGTTCGATTTCGACAGCTGTGATTTGGTGACCTTTCCAAAGTTTGCGGTTGCCACCAACGCCCGCGAATAAATTTAAGATTTTCATTTAAAATTTAATTTGAGTTGATTTTTCGGAATCTTTGAAAAATCGTTGTTGCTTATAA
>JAAFJT010000096.1 GCA_013298955.1 Chitinophagales bacterium | reverse complement strand
CGATTGGGCAATTTGGGATTCCAGAATGGCCTATTTACCTCATTTTGGGCGTAGATGTTTTAATGGATATGGTGCGAACGGGGACGAATATGTTAGGAAATTGTTTGGCAACCGTCGTCATTGCAAAGTGGGAAGGTGAAATTGAATAATCATTCGAATCAGGAATGATGGAATTTAAGAAATTAAACGCACCAAATGTGCGTCAAGTTTCAAACTTTTGAAAAGGGAGGATACAATTGGAACGCGGATGACGCGGATTGGGCGGATTTGCGCGGATTTTTTTGATTAAATTAAAATTTGAGGTTAAAAAAGCATTCAACTCCAAATAAAAATTTGTATAAAATAAAAAAATCCGTGAAAATCCGCCCAATCCGCGTCATCCGCGTTCCAATTATATCCTCCCTTTCCAAAGCAGAAATTGCTGTTAAAAAGGGTATGTTTCGGAAACCTTAAAGGTTTCCGAAACATATTCACTCATCAAAAACTACTTTTGTAATTTTGACAGGCACATATTTATGAAAGGGCGTTTTGGTAAAAGGTTCACAATGATCGCTCGGCGTAATCATATTGAGTTGAGGACCGATAGCGTCACCGTTCTTAAACCTCGACCCATAACCATTCGGCAAAGTCACCATTTTACGCCTCACACTTTTATCTATTTCAACAACGACCGTTATACGACCGATACTGGATTCACAATGGACATTTGCACCATTAGTTATGCTTAATTCCGCCGCATCTTCGGGGTGCATACGCATCGTGCCTTTGGGGTCTGTTTTACGCCAAGCCGAATTTCTATAAATTTGATTGGCATTATAACTCCGTCTTTCACCCGCTATTAAAATAAATGGAAAATCGGGGTTTGAGCTATTTTCGGTGACTAATGCCCGCAATGCTGTTAACATTTCTGGTATTTCCAAATGAACCCGTTTATCAGGCGTTTTGAGGAGTGACCAAGTATCTTCAAATTCATGTTTGCTAATGATGACACCCGATGGATTCCCTAAAATCGCTTCAAATAAAGTGTTACCCAAAGAGCGTTTACTGCCTTGATACCCTACTTTTTGAACGGCTTCAAAATGCTTATGCGTGTATAAAAGCGTTAACCCTAACAAGGGAGCTGCGGATTCCATATTTGTAGGCAGCGTCTTACCAAGGGTTCGATACATGATGGAGCTGCCGTATTGTTTCAAATTGGGTTTTCTTGAAAACAAGTTATTCAAAGCTGCCAAATAGCCCAAACGTGCCGTTATTTTAGGTTCAAAAGCGGCAATTTTTGTTAAAAAAGGGAATTTATCAGGTAAAATGCCCATTTTTTCTAAAAGTCGTGTATAAATTTCGGGTTCGGGCAAAGCCTCTTTAAACGGCGCAAACAACGGAGGACGCATGTGAAAGAAGTTTTCTGGAAACTCAAGATTAAACCCAGATGCTTCTACTTTTTCATATTGGGAAGCCGCAGGCAAAATGTAATGCGCCAATCGTGCGGTTTCGGTCATAGCGACATCCACAACGACCAATAATTCTAATTGTTCAAAAGCAGTCGTGTAGGCTTGAGAATCGGCATACGTCAAAACAGGATTCGCACTATCCACCCAAACAGCTTGAATTCGGTCATCGCCCGAATGATTGATTTCATCAGGCAAAATATTGGGTGGATACAATCCACCAATCGGAAACATTTTGTGTTTAGCCGTCCGAATCCCTTTTTTCCGTTCGTCGGTATGACTGACCAACGGAATCATAGCCGTATGTAAATTATTGCCGCCTTTTTGAGCAAAATGACCCGTTACGAGATAAAGCAATTTTTCCAAATACGCATTAAGCGTCGTGTGAAGGGTGTGTTGCGTCCCTAAATCCACCCGAATACACGCCTTTTTTGCCTGTGCAAACCCTCTTGCCACTTTTTGAACAAGCTCTAAAGGAATATCTGCCCGTTTTGCATAATCTTCCACATCAATATCCAACAATTCTTTTTCTAAGGTTTCAAAACCCGTACAATGGGTTGCTAAAAACGCTTTGTCATGCAGCCCTTCCCGAACGATAATCGCAAGCATCGCTGACATGAGATAAGCATCGGTACTGGGTTTGAGTTGCAAATGAATATCCGCCATTTTAGCCGTTTCGGACACACGCGGGTCAATGACGACCATCGTTCGATTCGGATTTTTTTGGAATGCTTTCAACGTATCTCGAGCATTGACAATGCCATGCGCTTGAAAAGGGTTTGCGCCGATAAAAATGACGTAATCAGCGTGTTCAATATCTTCGGTCGTGTGGCAAAGTTGATTGCCAAATAACCGACCATTGACCCAAATATCGCCCGTTTTTTCCTGCGCCAAAGCCGTATAAATAAACCGACTGCCCATTGCCGTAAGCAATTGTCGGCTATACATACCGCCCCAATGATTGCCTTGACCGCCGCCGCCAACAAACGCAAAAGCATTTCCAGTATGTTTTTGCTTCATATTTTGCAGTTTTTCGGCAATTTCTTGGAGCGCAACGTCCCAAGTAATCGGGGAAAACGAACCATCGGATTGGCGTTTGAGCGGCTGCGCCAAACGGTCATCGTGGTTTTGGTAATACTCCAGACGGGCGGCTTTTTGACAAAGATACCCTTTGGAAATGGGGTGTTGTTCATCGCCTTGAATTTTGATGAACTTTCCATTATCTATGGTTACGGTAAGTCCGCAGTTGCGAGAACATAAGATACACGCCGTTTTTTCGGATGCCATGATTGAGTTTTTATTCTTTTAAATCCCTGTCCCTTACTCACAAATAGATTTGCGCAACAAATTTCGTAAATTTGAAAAATTTACGAAATTTCAGGTGCAATTTTGCGCAACAAATTTCGTAAATTTGAAAAATTTACGAAATTTTAGGTGCAATGTTGTGCAACAAATTTCGTAAATTTGAAAAATTTACGAAATTTTAGGTGCAAAACGTTATACTACCTTGATAATCAATCTTTTGTAGGTATCTCTTTGGGTCGATTTTTTCCTTTCAACTACTTAATGAACCGAAATGGGACACGCTTAAACAGGAAAAATTAAAGTTTATCGTTCAAAAATTGTTCAAAACGGATCATATCATCCATATCTTTAAAATAGACTTCAAAGCGTTCTGTTCCAAGACTTCCTTTTTTCTTTTCACCAGGTCTGATTCTATCTTCAAATCGAACTTTTTCCATTTCTGAAACATCAATATTCGTGTTGATCTGCAAAACCTTTTTGCTAACGCCTTTGCCTCCTGACCCAACTGCGGAAAAAGTATGCTCTTTAAACCTAATTTTCATCACAACTTGCTGTGGTTCAAGCCCCATTTTGCCTTTTGCCTTTAAAAAAGCGTAGAAATGAGTAAAAAGTTGTTTTGCTTCTTCTTTCAGATTAAAATAACGGTCAATTTCAAAAATATCGGGGTCTTGATTCACAATAGCTCCAATTTGTTGGATTTTTTTAGTGTTGATACTTTCGATTTTTTCTTCATCTGGATCGTTATTAAGGTAATCAATAAAAATTAAATCTTCTTCAAACCAAAAATATTTAATCAAAGTGATTAGATTTTCTTTTTGTTTTTTAACCCTATCTATTTGAGTCGTGCTAAATTTTTTAGCAATTAAAATAATTTCAACTTGATTTGCATTAATTTCAAGATATTTGGGCAACACAATATCATATTTTTGAGTTGAAAGTAAGTATACTTCTGAAAAGTGGTCTTGCACGTAATCCCGATAATCAGCGGCTTGATCTGTAATATTTCTATCGTAATCTTTTTTTAATTCAAAAATCACAAAACGCTTGGTTTGCGGGTTGTAAGCGAAAATATCCATTCGCCCATTGGTGCCAATGCTTCTAACATTCCCTTTTAATGGAAACTCATTTGAAATAAGGATTAATTTTGGGAACCAATTTTTCCAATTCTCGCAAATAAATTTATTTAAATCTTTTTCAGATTTATCAATTTGTTTTAAAAACGATTTGTTTTTAGTAGAAAACAATTTAGGCATAATTATTCTTTAATTATTAAACGATTTAATACAATTGCCATAAAACGACCTCTAATCTCCACAAGTTCGTTTAAGTCATTTAGATTCCATACCTCGATGTTTGTAATTTCATCATCTTCTTTTAGAAGTTGACGAAGTTTTTTTAAATCGTCCGTTGTAAATGTGATGGTTTTAGATAATTCATCTTTTTTCATGGAGCTTCCAGAAATTTTATTTCGTTGTACATATTCTCGTTATTTATGGGCAAAGATAGTAAAAAATGCTTTACTGGGTGTTGGATTTTAAAATAAGTCTTTTCAACACAGGTAAAAATACGAATAAAATACGAATTTTCACAAAGCGCGATTTCTTTTGGTGATTGTTAAAACCGTTTCTTATCTTTGTTTGATTTTTGCAATGTTAAAACGATAAATATCCAATGGCAATGGCAGATAAGAAACATTCAAATGGATTTTCAAACCCTTCATTGGGTCAATTTAATGTCTTTCGGCTTGCCCCCATTCTCGAAAGAAACAATAAACCAACCGTTTATCGGGCGAGAGCCCATTTTAAAATTACATTGGTTAAAGGAAAAGGAGTTTTCCATTATGCCATTTTGTGCAACAAATTTCATAAATTTTTCAAATTTACGAAATTTTAGGTGCTATTTTGTGCAACAAATTTCGTAAATTTTTCAAATTTACGAAATTTTAGGTGCAATGTTGCGCAACAAATTTCGTAAATTTTTCAAATTTACGAAATTTTAGGTGCAATGTTGTGCAACAAATTTCGTAAATTTTTCAAATTTACGAAATTTTCGACTGCGTGGCGATGCGTCAGTGTAATCGATTTATAGCTTGTACAAAAAAGATATGCTTTTTCATACAAGCAGCTGTTTTACACACTCAACCGCACGATTTCAATTGCCTCTAAGCCATTATCATTCACCACTTTGACGGCGATTGTATGCTGACCTGTTTTAAGAGGCACCATTTGTTCGCCTTTTTTGTCCAACAGGATGCTTGGGCGAAACCGTAAATCGGATTTCAATTGCCTCTAAGCCATTATCATTCACCACTTTGACGGCGATTGTATGCTGACCTGTTTTAAGAGGCACCATTTGTTCGCCTTTTTTGTCCAACAGGATGCTTGGGCGAAACCGTAAATCGGGTTTATAATCCAAGTCCCAACTGTAAAATTGAATGGCGCAATCGGATTGAGCCGTTGCAACGATTTGAACGTTGTGGAAACCTTTTTTATCGCTGTTGACGACGGTATGCGTGACTTGTAACTTCGGGCGTTCTGCCATCGGTACGATTTCCGAAACTTTCACCAATTTAATAATGACATTTTCCACATTTTTCAAACGGGCAACTTCTTCAAACGCGCCTTTCCCAAACGAAAACGCAATCAAATACCCAATCGGACGGTCTTCGGATTTGTTTTTTTCATATAAACGCTTGTCATAACGCGTAATCGCCGATTGAAAATTATCAACGACATTGCGCCCGATGCCGTCACTGCGTTTGACTTGAATCGGCGTGTTATCACTTGCTTTGCCGTCAATGCCTAAATCACCGCGTTGTTTGACATTCGGTGTGCCGCCGAATTGCGTGATGATGAATTGTTCAAATTCAAAGGCATCTCCGAAACGAACCGTTTCAAAATCATACTTTAACAATTGAGTATCAAAGGGTTGTGAAAACAAATCCCGTTGTTGCATCAACCGCATTTCCGTCACTTTCACGGCTTGAACCGATTGATCGATGCCAATCCATTGCCGTTTCAAACGGTCGGCTACCGCAACTGTCGTGCCGCCGCCTACAAATGGGTCGAGGACGACATCGCCTTCATTCGATGCCATTTCGATAATGCGTTCTAACAGTTTTTCGGGTTTTTGAGTGGGATAACCGATGCGTTCTTTGCCTGCTTGCACGTTTTGAACATCGTTCCAAAGGTTGCCAATAGCAATTCCTTTAGAATTATCTAAATATCGTTTGATTCTCAACCGTTGATTGGTGCTACTTGGAAAATGAATTAATCCTTCTTGCTCCCATTTTTGCATCGTCTCGATTGGACAACGCCAACCATTCTCATTGGGAGCATAACCTTTGTAAACATAATTGTAACTGCCCGGTTTCGTATTCGTCAAATCGCCCAAACTATATTTGCCTTTTGAATCCTCATGCTTATAAAATTTGGCAACATAATCTTTATCTAAGGCTGTATAGATTGGATTGTAAACGGCATCTTTGGATTTAGAATAATACCAAATCGTATCGGTCAAAACGGCTAATTTTTTCGTCGCGTCATTATGTGCATTGGTTCGTTGCCAAGTGATTTCGCCTCGAAACTGTTCATAACCAAACAATTTATCCATGATTTCCACCCGAATATATGCATTTGCATGCCAATCGCAATGCAAAAAGATAGAACCCGTTGGTTTCAAGATGCGGTGCATTTCACGCACACGGTCTTTGAGCCAATCAATATAATGCGAGATGCCGCCCAGCCACCTATCTTGGAAACTGCGGATTTCACCTGCATCGCCCCAGATGACTTCGTAATTTCGATTGGAAAAAAACGGCGGGTCAAGGTAAATCAAGTCAACGGATTCATTGTTCAAGCGTTTCAACACTTCCAAATTATCGCCGAGTATTAAACAATTCATATCAAGGAGTTTTGCGCAAAGATACTTTCAAAACTATATTTTTCAAGCAATAGTTTGAACATTAATGAATAAGGATTATCTATTCGTTTAAATGCCAGCAATTTCCGCTTTGGATAAGACGCGGATAACGCGGATTTTAACAGATTTTTTGAGTTTCAGACCCCAATTTATTTCGATTTGAATCCTTTTTCAACCTAAAATTTCAATTCCATCGAAAAAAATTCGTGCAAATCCGCCCAACCTGCGTTATCTGCGTTCCCATTATATCGCAAAACCACTCGACGCAAAGTAAAACTCAAAAAGTCAATTTCTGATGAATCGCCATCACTTGCGGCACTAACAATGTTTTCCCATCATTATACACCACAAAATCAGCTTTGTTCAACTTATCCATTTCGGGCAATTGTTGCGCCATGCGCGCCAAAACCGCTTTGGAATCAATCTTATCGCGTTGCAAAACGCGTTGCAATCGCACCTCTTGCGGCGCGGAAACCACAATGATTTTATCAAACAAACTATAACTGCCATTTTCAAACAACAAAGCGGCTTCTTGCAACGTGTAAGGCTTGTTAAGTTGGCTTTCATGCCACATTTTCGCGTCATAACGCACCGCAGGATGCACTAAGGCATTCAACGCCTTCAATTTGGACGGGTCATTAAAAGCAATTTGCGCAATATAAGGACGGTTCAAACTGCCATCAGGCGCGTAAGCCGCCATTCCAAACAAGTTTTGAATACCTGTTATTAAGGTTTCATCGGCTGTCATGAGGTGTTTAGCGCGGTCGTCCGCATAGTAAATGGGGATTCCAAGCGTTTCAAAAATCTTACAAACCGTTGTTTTCCCACTACCGATACCACCTGTGATACCAATTTTTAATGTTTTTTGATGCATAGTTTTTTAAATTTGCGGCAAAATTGGCTTTTTTAAGAGAATGCCACAACATCCAATTCAAAAAAATGAAAAAAATACCGTTTTACAAATATCAAGGGACAGGCAATGATTTCATCCTGTTAGACCAACGCCGCAAACAGTGGCTTTCCCGCGAAGATACCCAAACCATCGAAAAACTATGCGATAGGCGTTTTGGCATTGGTGCGGACGGTTTGATTTTGCTCCAATATGTTGAAAAATCAAAGCGCAAAACCTATGATTTTGAAATGATTTATTTCAATGCAGATGGGCGGGAAAGTTCGATGTGTGGGAATGGCGGACGCGCAACCGTCGCTTTTGCTCATTTTCTGGGCATTATTGGCAAAAAAGACGTTGAAAAATACCATTTTTGGGCAATTGATGGAGCGCATGAAGCCTCTGTGAAAGAAAATGATTGGGTCGAATTGAAAATGATTGATGTGTCCCATGTTGAAATTGGCAAAGATTATTATATGATGAATACAGGTTCACCCCATTTTGTAGTTTTTGTCGAGGATTTAAAAGACGTAAATGTGTATGAAAATGGGCGCGAAATCCGTTATTCCGACCGTTTTCGCAAAGAAGGCATCAATGTTAATTTTGTGGAAATGCAATCGAATGGAATTCAGGTTGCAACCTATGAACGCGGCGTAGAGGCTGAAACCTATTCTTGCGGTACGGGCGTGACGGCAGCAGCGATTGCGAGTTATTTGCGACAGGGGCGGAAAACCGAAACCGATATTTTTACCAAAGGCGGCAATTTAAAAGTGCGTTTTCACCCGAATATTGGAGGGGGGTATTCCTCCGTTTGGCTTTGTGGGGCGGCAAAGCAAGTTTTTAAAGGCGAAATTTGGGTTTAGTAAGCTATAATTGGAACACGGATGACGCAGATTGGGCGGATTTTCGCGGATTTTTCTTTTTTTCGCAGGTTGCACAAAAAAGAAAAATCCGCGAAAATCCGCCCAATCTGCGTCATCCGCGTTCCAATTGCACCCACTTTTCAAACTTATTTTTTAAACAAATCAATCATTTTTTGAATGCTCATATCCAATTCCAAAATCGGACTCATGCGAAATAAAGTCGTATGTGGTTCAAAATCAACGACTAACAACTCGCCTAACAAATACGCCGCTTCTGCCCGCCGCCCGCTTGAATACATACATGCAATTTTCGCATATTGAATTTCTATATTAGGAATATTCATTTCGGCAGTTTCCAAAACCTCCATTGCCGCACTTGTGCGCCCACTATCCATCAAAAACGCCGCAGGTTCTAACCAATATTCCACTAAATCAGGGGCAATTTCCGTCGCTTTCGCAAAATAAAAAATGCCTTTTTGATATTTTTTCAATTGAAAATACGCTTCGCCCATCGCTGCGTAGATTTCTTCGCGTTCATCTTCCCGATACAAGGCTTTCCGATAACACTTAATCGCCTCTTTCCAACAACCCAAACTCGCATGAAAAGCACCAATCCGATAATGCGTTTCCCAACAATTCGGATCCATTTCAAGTGCCTCCAAATAAAACGCATACCCTTTTCGATGATCGCCTAACTGCGTATAACAAACCCCTACTTGTAACAATGTTTGTGCAATTTCCGTCGTGGTGCGCGACAAAATGTGCAAATAATAGTTCAACGCCGCCGCATATTGCTGTTTATCCACCAATAATTGCGCACATTCTTGATACGCCTGTTCAAAATCTTCGTCCAACGAACAAGCAAATTCATATGCCTCAATCGCATCATTCACCCGATTCATTGCCGCAAGCGCGTAACCGAGATTGAACCAAGCCCATTTCAAATACGGGTCTCTATCCAATAAATACTCATTAAAAGCAATGCTCTCCTTGAAATTACCGAGATGCGACACCGCCGCAATCATTTGATGCGCCGCGTCCTCATGCGTCGGCACTAAGGTCAAGGCTTCACACAAAGCCTTAAACATCCGCCGATATTGGCGCAGGTTTTCAAAAATGCCCGCTTCGTAAACGAAAACATCGGCAAGCGTTTCATTGTCGCAATTCTTTTTCATGTGATGTAGGAGGATTAGAGCGCATTTATGTTCCCCTTTCAAGGACAAAATGTCTGCTTTGGCGAACCGTATATTCCAATTCAAAGGGGCGCGTTTCTGCGCAATTTCCAATGCCGCAAACGCCTCATCCAAACAATCTTGTGACACCAACAGTTGAGCCTTGCGCAGCAACAAATTGGCAGACGCTTCATGTCGGGTGATAGCGTAATTCGTGACAGTTAGGGCTTTTATCCACTGTTTGCTATACTCGTAAAAATCAATCAGTTGCATGAAAACCGATTCCTCATAAAAGCATACCACTCCCTTTTGTGACATCTCCTCGTACTCCGTAATTAATGCCGAAATACTCCCTTTTGTATTAAAATAATGACGATTCATCCGTATTTATCTTTTTGTTACGAATGTAAATATAAACAGTTTCTGCGTATTCTGTACAAGTATTTTGCCGACTTTCTCACATAATATGTTTACTAAATTAACTATTTCTTCCATTTATACTTATAATATCTTAACAATTACTGTTTTATGAATTATAATTATGTTAATGCAGATAACATATTAAAATGGTATTCGCAAATCATTAACAAAATTAACTGCTTTTTAACACTCTGGGTTGATATTTTGTTATAATATTAAAAAATATACTAATGGTTGTAATTGTGACATAGTAAACCTAAAAAAGAAAGGCTTCTTGAATGTGTTCAAGAAACCCTTTCAGCAATACAGATGAAAAACGTTCTATCTATCTATCGTCTTTATTGGGATTCATATGCAATTTACGCATTTTCCCATTCTGCCGATTTTGCAATTCATTTAACAATTCTCCTTTAAATTCGCGTTCTGCTTGGTGCAACAAAGCAATTCGCTTGGGAGAAAGCACTTTTTTCCATTTTTGATAATATTCTTTTTTCAAATCTATTATCCGCGATTCTACATCGAATTGAGCAGCAAGAGCCTTTTCTGCTTCTGCATCACTGAGGTCTTCAAGGCGTTTTTCAGGGATAGCTTGTTGCCGAATCGTTTTCAATTTTCCCATGTATTCATTGAACAAAGGGAAAAAGACTTGCGCTTCATCAGGCGTTAATTGCAACCGTTCGGATAGGAAAGCAGCTCTACGCGCCTCTACCCTATTGCCCATTTTAGCCCGCATTGGAGGCGCAGGTTGCGATAAGCCACTATATTGCAACACAATAAATATTAAAAATAAAAATAATTGTTTCATTTTAAAATAAATGATTCTGTTTTGTTGTTTGTCAAAAAAAAGGTTTAATCAGGGACTTCGTTTAAATAATATTCTAATTCTTCGGTGGTAAAATTCAATTTTAAATCCTGATGGTCTAACAGCGCGTCATGGTAGGCTGCCAGTAAATCATCGTCAAAATCATCCAAATTATTTTTAATATAATGATGTACTTCTTCCTGCATAGCGATTGTTGGAACAACCGTTGGTTGTTTTTGAAACCAAAACAAAGTGGCGGTTGTTAACAAAACACCTGCGGATAAAGCCCATGCCGTTTGGGGTTGCCACAGCCATTGCTGCCATCGTTCTGCCCAAAATTGGAAACGATTCGGCGTTTTCGTGACAACGAAAGTTGGTCTATCCGCTATTTTTTCAAACACTTTGTCTTCTAAGGTATCAAAGTAAAACAAAGGGGTTTTAAAAATAGGTTTGGTTTGTTCTTTTTTCAACTGAGCAAGAAAGGGCGATAATTCTTGCAATTCTGCTATTGGGTTTTGATTTTCCTTCATGTCAAACGATTTTTTTTGGATGGAATCGCACCCGCATTACGCGAGTAAGCGGGGCAATTCCGAAAACTTCATAGGGTCACAATTGTATTGATAGGACGAACCTCTTATATAAAATTATTTTTATTCCGCCGCGACGTTTTTTAAAAACGCTTCCACTTTGCGCACCGCATGGTGATAAGACGCTTTCAAAGCACCCACAGACGTATATAACACTTGAGACATTTCTTCATACGGCATTTCATCATAATAACGCAAATTAAATACAACTCGTTGTTTATCAGGCAATTGCAACAATGCTTGTTGCAATTTCAGTTGAATAGCATCTCCATCAAACCAACTATCGGCTTTCAATTGTTGCGCGGCATAGGCTTGATGCGTGTCTGAAATAGAATCCGTTTCTTTCCGCGCCCGTTGTTGTAAAAACGTAATCGCCTCATTCGTCGCAATCCGGTACAACCAAGTGTATAATTTACTTTTGCCTTCAAAACGGTCAATACTCCTAAAAACTTTCACAAATGTATTTTGTAACACGTCATTTGCATCGTCATGCGACCAGACTAATCGGCGAATATGGGCGTACAAAGGCACTTGATATTGGTGCATCAAGCGGCGAAATCCTTTTTCATAAGTATTCGGTTGCGCCAATAACGCTAAAATTTGTTCGTCGTTAACAGTCTCTTGCACAGATGGAAGTTGCGGTGATGAATGCTTGTATCTGAATATTGGACGCGAATCGTTTTCAAAGGTTTAATGATTTTGTAAAAAAATCATACCTTTGTGGGAGTTTAATCACAATTTTGCATAAAATGATGGATAATAATAAAATCGTTGCGGCTTTACGCGCCGTCAAAGACCCTGCTACTGGTCAAGACATTATTCAACGGCGCATGGTTGAAAATTTGCGCATCGACGGGCAACAAGTCAATTTCACATTGGTATTGCCTTCTTTAAATATGCCTAAAAAAACAGATTTGATATTTGCGTGCATTGATGCTATCAAAAAGGTGTATCCGAAGGCAGAACCGAATGTGCATTCGTTAGCACGTCCTGAAAATGCCCATCCTGCTAAACCAGAAGTCGAAAAACCGTTATCTCATATTAAAAATATCATTGCTGTTGCTTCGGGCAAAGGCGGTGTAGGCAAATCAACCGTAGCCGTGAATTTGGCTTTGGGCTTGCGCGAATTAGGGGCGCGAGTGGGTTTGATTGATGCCGATATTTACGGTCCGAGTATTCCCACGATGTTAGGATTGCAAGGCGTGCGCCCCAAAATACAAGAAGTTTATGGCGTTCCCAAGATGCAGCCTTTGAATGCGTATGGAATACAAGTGATTAGTATTGGTAATATCATTGACCCCGAACAAGCGGTTGTCTTGCGGGGACCGCGATTAGCGGCGGTTTTAAAACAATTTTTCCATGAAGTGTTGTGGAGTGAATTGGATTATTTGGTCGTTGACCTCCCGCCCGGGACGGGTGATGTGCAATTATCCTTGGTGCAAACCGTTTCGGTCACGGGCGTTGTCTTGGTGACCACTCCGCAAGAAGTGGCGATTGCGGATGCGATAAAAGCGATGAATATGTTTTTATTACCTTCGATTGCTGTGCCGATTTTGGGAGTCGTGGAAAATATGTCTTGGTTCACACCCGAAGAATTGCCTGACCATAAATATTACATTTTCGGAGAAGGCGGTGGTAAAAAATTGGCGAAAATGGCTGAAAGTATGCTGTTAGGACAAATTCCATTGGTGATGGGCATTCGAGAATCAGGCGATTTGGGCAAACCCATTATTCTACACAATGAACCGATGACCAAAAGAGCGTTTATGAACATTGCTGAAAATACAGCCCGCCAAATTGCAATTCGGAATGAATACCTCGCGCCGACCAAACAAGTAAAAGTCGAATAATACCTCTTAAAACTTAAAAGGAAAGTCTTTGCACCTAAACGCGCAAAGACTTTCCTTTCACTCCATCGAACAGTTACAATGGTTTCTCTTTTTCGTAAGATGAAAAACACCGACTACTTTGGAAAAAGTAAGCCGTAAAAGCTCTATTTTGACGCAGTTACTCGCTTTTTCTCCTTTTGATAAAACTCAAACCAAAGAGGATGAATAAAGCAAGGATTATAAGGCGGGCTTGTGATTTTTGGAATGACTGGAACCATTTCTGTTTTCACCGTTATACAAAACTTACACAAACTTACACATTGGCAAATCCGCTGTTTGTTTCCTGCTTCATCGGAGTCCTCGGTCTTTCGACTTTTGGTTTGTTCACCCCTCCACAGGCATTGGAAACGGTGTA
>JAAFJT010000095.1 GCA_013298955.1 Chitinophagales bacterium | reverse complement strand
GAAATTTGCTTTTAATAAAAATAATTAATATTCAAATGTATAAAAAGTTGTTTATAAATATTTTAGATAAATCAAAAGCATTTTTCGATGATTCTCCTAAAATTATAAATGGGCTATTTGTTTTTTCTGTAAAAACAATTACATTTGTATTTAAATTGTTTAAACCCAATAAAATGGTCGAAATCAAAAAAAACATTTCAAAAGAAATTTTTATACAACAAATTGTTAGTGAAATCAATGAAATTCCGTTGATTTACTTGCAAACGCTTTACAGTTTGGTGCATACGTTTAAAGAAAATATCTTGGCGATTCCACCACAACCCACTCCAGCGATTGAGCCTACGGAGGAAGTTTTTGATTGGGATAATTTATTGAATGACATTTATTTAAATCGTCAAAAAAATAATCAAGCATTGCGATGGCTAATGATTTGACACTCGTAACGAATAATACGAAGGATTATAATCAAATTACAGATTTATCGCTCGACAATTGGACGCTCAAAGTTGATTAATTTCGGATTGTGGATTTCGGAATGATTACACCTCTATATAGTATCACCATTCCGATATCCACCTTCCGAAATCGCCAACTGTTAATGCTTAAAACAAAATTTGGTGATTCGGCAAATAGACAATATATTTGTGGCATATTTTTGTGCATCGCAATGGTGTGCACAAAAAAACAACTATTTTTTAAATTAAAATGATTGAATAATGGAAATCACTTTGCAGATTCAAGATGAAAATGATTTAAAATGGCTTTTGCCTCTTTTAGAAAGGTGGAAAATCCCCTTTTCTAAAAAAGTGGTAGCACCTATTGTAGTCGCCCCGCCCGCGCAAGCAATAGACCCTGTTTTGGAAAAGCTTTATGAGTTAGTGCGACAAGGCGCAACTGGGGCGAGTTACGGAGACCCGTTAGCCTATCAAAAAATGGTGCGAACCGATCGCCCCTTGCCCTTTCGAGATACAAAACTTTAATCCGATTTTTCAATAAAATACCTTATTTAATTTCACCTATGAGAATTATTGACACCAATCTAATCATTTATGCGATGCAACCCGCTTATAATTGGTTGCTGCCTATCATCAAGCAGCCCGATAGTCACTATGCGACGATCACCAAAATTGAAGTTTTAGGGTTTAAAAATATTACCGCATTAGAGAAAACTTTTTTTGAACTTTTATTTGCAAACCTTCAACCGTTGCATTTGACCCAAGCGATTATAGACAAAGCGATTGAATACCGTCAAAATCGTAAAATGTCACTTGGCGATGCTATTATTGCTGCAACTGCACATATTCATCATTTTGAAATCTATACACATAATGTGAAAGATTTTAATACCATTCACGGATTAACGGTTATCGACCCTATTCCGTAATTTGGTATTTTTCGGATTTCGGAATAAGGATACCTCTATATCGTATCACCATTCCGAAATCCACCTTCCGCAATCGTAAAAGAATCAAAAAAGGTGCGTAGCACCGCAACCTTTGTAGAAAATCGGAATTAAAACCCGTGTTTGAGGTGCGTAGCACCGTAATATTCACATCGTTTCTACAAATGTTACGGTGCTACGCACCTCAAACACGGGTTTTAATTTTGATTTTCTACAAATGTTACGGTGCTACGCACCTCAAATGCGGGTTTTAATTTTGATTTTCTACAAAGGTTGCGGTGCTACGCACCTTTTTATTTTGCAAAATGATTTGAATGCCGATAATCATTCTGTGGGTAGTGGATAGGGTTTGAAACCTTGCCGACGTTAGCACTCTTTTCCCAATAAAATTTGATTGCATTCAACAAAAGAGACTTATGGGTAATGAACAGGTTTTGAAATCCTCCACTCGCTAAACATCTGCCCCAAATATCATTTTTTTGTGAAAAAAGGAAGCAATGCCCGCCAAATAATATACATATGCGCCCCAAGATTCGCCCACCAACCAAAATGTGTTTTCAAAACAACATACCGATCCATCAACGATTGACGATGTTTTTGTTTGGAAATGCCACCTGTCAAAAATTCGGCAAGGATCAATTGGGTCGATTGCACTTTTCGAGCGCGTTTCAAACATTGAATCACCCAATCAATATCGGCGGATAAATTATTTTCTAAATACGTAGGCGCAATCGTCCGACGCGGCAAAAACGCTTGATGACAAACAACCATTCCATAACGCATTGATTTCCAATCTAATACAGCAGGCAATTGTTGCGTAGTCATCTGAGAACGCGTCCCTAAATGCCGCCTGCCCGCATCTACCCACATCACTTCGCCGTATAAAATATCGGTATCAGGAGCAACTTGCGCTGCCATTTTTTCCAACGTATCAGGCGCGAATAAATGGTCTCCTGCATTTAAAAATAAAATAAAATCGCCTGTTGCCAAACGCTGTCCTTTATTCATCGCATCGTATAAACCTTTATCGCGTTCACTCATCCAACGAAAATCAAAAGGTGTATTCAATTGATTATCAAATTGTTGTGCATATTTTTGAATCACAGACAACGTGCCATCTCGGGATGCGCCATCTACAATAATATATTCAATGTGTTGGTACGTTTGATTTAAAACACTCAAAATCGTATCTTCGAGGAGCAACTCGCCATTGAAAACCACCGTTATAATCGAAAATCGTATCATGTATCGGATTTAACAAATAATCACTATTTTTGCAAAATTTATTTTTTTCGCCCACAAAAGTATAAAAATTTCAAAATTATTAAAATGAACCAACCGCTTCTTAAAAAATTATTACCACATGGCATTGCCATCGTGGTTTTAACGGCATTGGCTTTTATCTTTTTCGCGCCTGTTGCCTTTGAAGGAAAAGTCCTGCAACAAGGCGATAATCAAAAAGCGTCTGCTGCCCAAACCGAATTATTGCAATATTTGAAAACCACAGGCAAAGAACCCTTGTGGAGCAATTCTATGTTTTCAGGGATGCCGGGTGTGCAAATCCATCAATCTGTCAATGGTAATTTAACAAAACCTGTTTTCAATAGCTTATTATTGAATCAAGGGGTGACTGCACCGCATACAGGTATTTTATTAAATTTTCTGGGTATGTATATTTTGTTGGTAGTCATTGGTATTGATTGGCGATTGGCAATCATAGGTTCGATTGGTTACGGCTTATCGTCTTTCAACATGGACATTACCGAAGCAGGTCACTCTACAAAATTAATTGCATTGGGATACGCGCCGATTTTGATTGCAGGCGCGATTCTGGCGTATCGAAACAAATATTGGCTCGGTGGCGCACTCTTTGCACTCGGCACAGCCTTACAAGTCTATGCGAATCACTATCAAGTGACTTATTATACATTGTTGATTTTAATGATTTTAGGTATTATAGAATGTTACCATGCCATTAAAAACAAATCGTTTAAACCTTTTATCATTGCCTCTTTATCCTTAGTGGCAGGTTTGGCATTGGGCGTGTGCAGCAATCTTTCCACGATTTGGACCACGATGGAATATCAAACCGAAACGATTCGCGGTACGTCCGAACTCAAAGCGAAAGTTGGCAAAGGCGATGGTTTGGATAAAAAATATGCTTTTGATTGGAAATATGGATTGAGCGAAACCATTACGTTGCTCGTTCAGAACGCAGCAGGTGGCGGCGCGTCTCAAACACATGCAGGTACACACGTATATGATGCGGTCTTTCCGCAAATCGCGGAATCATTGAGCAAGAACGGATTGACGACTCAACAAATCGAAAAACAGGCAGACCAACAAATTTCATCTTTGTTTTACACTGGAAATCAACCTTTTGTAGGCGTTTCGATTTATTGGGGCGCGATTTTCATTTTTGCCTTCATATCAGGTTTATTTTTAATCAAAAGTCGTTATAAATGGTGGATTGCCGTTTCAACCTTGATGATGATTATGACGGCTTGGGGCGACAACTTCTTTTTTGCCGATATGATGTTTGATTATTTCCCGATGTTCAACAAATTTAGAGCCGTCACCCAAGCACTTGGGATGGGACAATTAATGTGTATCTTATTGGCAATGATGACTTTACAAGCATGGTTCGACCCAACGATTGCCCGCGAAGAAAAAATGAAAGCCTTATTATATGGTACAGGAATTACCGCCCTTTTCTGTTTTATCGGCATGGCAGGTGGTGTGGATGGCAAACAAGATTTGGGTTTAAAACAACCCGAATTGGTCAATATGTTGCGCGCCGATAGGGGCAGTTTGATGAAAGCGGATGGATTTCGGTCGTTGATGTTGGTTTTATTGGCGGCAGGTTTGATTTGGGCGTATTTAAATCAAAAAGTTTCAAAAACATGGACAGTGATTGCAGGATTAGGCTTATTGACGTTTTTGGATACTTGGACGATTGCCAAACGCATTTTGCATGATAATAAATTTGAAGAACCAAAAGTCTTTACCGACGAGCAAAAACCGACGGATGCCGATAAAACCATCATGGCAGACAAAGACCCGCATTTCCGCGTCTTGGATTTGCGACAAGGTTTGCCGTTTACCAATGCGCAAACTTCCGCTTATCACAAAAGCGTTGGCGGGTATCATCCTGCGAAATTGATGCGGTATCAGGAATTGGTCGAAAAATATTTGGGCGATTTCAAACAAAATATTGCGGTTCAAAACATGCCGAATATGCCGATTTATGGGATGTTGAACACGAAATACATCATCATGCCCGGTCAAAGTGGCAGAGAAGAGGTGATTCCAAACGCTTTTGTGATGGGTAATGCTTGGTTTGTGAAAAAAATCCAAGTTGCCAATGATGGCGATGCGGAATTAGATGCGTTAGGTCAAACCAATTTGAAGGAAACCGCCATCGTTCAAAAAAGCTATTTGGGCAATCTTGCGAATTTCACGCCACAATATGATTCAACTAATAACATTAAATTGACGGCGTATCATCCCGATAAAATGCAATATGAGTATTCCGCTAAAACGGAACAAGTGGTTGTTTTTTCAGAAACCTATTATCCAGAATCGAAAGGTTGGGGCTTATTTTTGGGCAATCAGCGCATTCCGTTGACGAAAGCCAATTTCACCTTGCGGGCTGCTAAATTACCTGCGGGTCAGCAACAAAAATTGGAAATGCGTTTTGAACCAAAATCCTATTATCAGGGTGAAACGATGAGTCGTTTTGCATCTGCGGGCTTATTATTGTTATTTTTCGGTGGTTTATTCCAACATTTTCGACAAAATGGGTTGTCAGAAGCAGAAACATTGCCTGAAAATCCGCCGATTCCAGACGAGCCAACACCTGTGAGAACGCCCTCCCCTACTCCAACGAAATCTGCAACAAATAAGCGGAAATAATTAAACTTGGATTTTTGATTCATTGGATTTTTTTGGGTTATATATAACTTTGTGTCGGGTGGTTTTAGATACAATGGGAGCGCGGATGACGCGGATTGAGCAGATTTTCGCGGATTTTTTTTGAAGATTCCCGAATTTGGAACGGAGTAAAAAAAAATCCGCGAAAATCCGCTCAATCCGCGTCATCCGCGTTCCCATTGTATCCAAAATCACCCGACGCAAAGTATATATAATCCAAAAAATCCGATGAATCCCAAAAATCCAAGTTTCAACTTTATCCTTTTTGAAAAAATGTAATAAAAAATAGTTGCGCACATACAACAAAAGGAGTATCTTTGGGCGCACTCTGACAGCATCAAACAAACAAACCATCATCAACAGCATTGAAATTTCTAAAATAAATTATTAAAAATTATTATCACTCGTTAGTGATTGATAGTTTTGAGGTTACAATTTTAGAAAAAATGTGTTGAATGGGCAAAACCTCTATTGGAACCATGACGGAAAAAGATTTTTTTGACCGTTTTGCCTATGACCCCAAAAAAGATGTCCTTGGAACGGGCTTGTTGGGGACAACTTACAAAGTTTATGACAAAAAAGAAAACCGATTTGTAGCCCTCAAAGTGGCGCGTGTCCGTGACGACAAAGGTGCTTTTTCCCTTGCGGATGAGGTCAACCTATCTCGTCAGTTGGATTATCATGCACATGTGGCGCGATACGAGTTCGTTTTTCGAGTCGAAGAACCTGTGCCGACGGATTATGCGGTAATGGATTTTTATGAAGATGGGCATTTAGACGATTTTTTACGCAAAAATATCGGTTCTATGAGCGCGTCCGAGATGCGATTTTTGCTCGAAGGCATTTTGGAAGGGATGCAACATTTGCATCAAGAAGGCGTGATTTTAAAAACCTTGCATCCTGCTGATATTTTGATGCACCGTTCTCGGGCGGGTGTGCCTGTACCGAAAATTGCTGCTTTTGGGTTGCGCCCTTTTCGCATGCCTGACGAAACCAATGCCGTTTTTTTTCCCGATACGCCGATAAATCCTGAATTGGCTTATGTTGCCCCTGAGTTGTTGGCGGGCAAGTCGGCACGTTATCAATCCGACATCTGGTCTTTTGGGAGCATTGCGTATCGCATTTTGACGGGCGAAGTGGCTTTTGGTGCGCCGTCGAATCTCGTTACCGCAAAGGCAATTAGCGAAATCAAACGCAAAATCATGGAAACCGAGTTGCCGAATGGTATAAAAACGGTTGCCCCCGTCTATCAACAACTGTTATTGCGGTGTTGGTCTCCATCGTTGGAAATGCGTGCTAAATCTGCGAATGAATTATTGGAAATCCTCCGAAATCCAGTAGCCGAATCGAAACCCATTTCAACTATTCAAGCTGCGACTCCAACAGAATTAGTTGAAAATGAATTGGTTACAAATGAAATATCTTCACACAATACTCATTTTGCAATTCATTTTCTTTGGGTTGCGGGTTTGATTACGTTGTGTTTAGTCGGATGGTTTTCGTTCAATGCTTTCAAACCGTCGAATCCTTCCCATGAAGCGTTGGCTTTTGATAGGGCGCGGAATGCAGGCACCTTGCCCGCTTGGAATGCTTATGTCAAACGGTTTCCGCAAGGCAATTATGCAGGAGAAGCGCGGCGCGTATCCGATTCATTGATACATTTGAAATCTTATTATATGCAAAGCGCGAAAGCGAAGATGAAAGCGGATGAAAAAGATGGTGTGAGATTAGAATACGAAAATATATTAAAAATTGACCCCGATGATGCGGCTGTAAAACAATTGTTAGAACTATTAAGAACGGAATTATAATAAAACTTACTCAATAATCCTCTAAGCAAACTTGGAACTGAACTAACTTATGTACAACGCACTAAGCAACAGCCGTAATGGGTTATGGATGCCATTATCCATTGATTACCAAATGAAAATGTATTTAAAAAAAACAATTATGAGTGGATGCTTTTTAGGGTATTTGCTTTCACCGATTCTGACGCATTGGTTTTTGCCGCAAGAAAATCGGGTTGAGCAAGCATCGGATGTTTCTTGTTATGGTTTTTTAATTCAAAAAGGGCAAGACGCTTTTGCCGCAGGTCGGTATGATGATGCTTTGAAAAAATATGTGGCTGCCCGCGATTGTCCCGATAAACCGAAAGGCAATGATTTGGAAGCGCGGATTCAAATGGTTTCAAATCGACTCTCTGTTTACAAAGCAGGACATGAATCCGTCCGTGAAACACCTCGTGCGCACCCTGTTAGAGAACGCGAAACGCCTCAATTGGTTGCAAAAGGGGATTTGGAACGTCAAAATGTAGCAAAATCGCGGTATGAATTAGAAGCAGAAAAACTTCGAGCAGAACGGGAACGCATTACCGCGCAAGCGAGAGAGCGTCAACACGCGTCCGATATGCAAGATATTCAATTAAAATCGGCACTTCAAACCGAAATATCCGCTTGGGAAATGACCCAATCTGCCAATTCAGAAGCAACTTTATTAAAATATTTGGAAAAATATCCTAATGGATTATACTCCAAAGTGGCGCGACAACAATTGTCGGCAATGGAAAGTAAAGTCAAAACGGAAGTTAGAACGCCTGTTTCCAAAAATTCGACTGCCCGAGAAACCCTAAAATCCATAGAATTGGTTGAAATTGAAGGCGGGCATTTTGCTATGGGCGATGCAAGTAGCCGATATGCCGATGAAAAACCAGTTCGGAATATGCAATTGCCTTCTTTTTACTTGTCCAGATTTGAAGTTACGGAGTCCGAATGGTTTGCGGTCATGGGCAAATATCCTGCGGGTTTAACCGCAGGGAATTGTGCCACTTGTCCGATTCGGATGGTGAGTTGGCAAGATGCGCAAAATTTTATTGGGAAATTAAACACATTGACAGGACAAACCTACCGTTTACCAACCGAAGTTGAATGGGAATATGCCGCAAAAGGCGGACAATCAGGCAATGCGCGATTTTCAGGGAGCAATGAACCCGATGCCGCAGGTTGGTACGAGCGCAATGCAGAGGGGAAAGTGCATCCTGTGGGTCAAAAAAATGCGAATGAATTAGGTTTATTTGACATGACGGGCAATGTGCGCGAATGGTGTTTGGATTTATACAATGAAAAAGCCTATGAAAAAACGACTCCTCCGCGTTTTGAATTGGGGACACTGCGCGTTTTTCGCGGTGGGAGTTGGGATGACGAAGCGGATTTTTGTCGAAATGCAGTCCGCGCAAGAGAACAACCGCATTATCGGGATGAACGGACGGGATTTCGCTTGGCGCAAAATAAGTAACTCAATCCTAAAAATCAATCCCAATTAAATCCTTAAAATCCCAAGAATCCTAATTCAAACCGCTACAAACAACAAGGGCGATACGCAAAGGTACCGCCCGTAGCAACTAAAATGTATGAAAAAAAACTCAACATCATTTTATAAATTATTAGGTTTTAAATATAAAAAATGATTATATTCCACCCCATAACTTTCTTGATTTATATGCTGCGAAAATCAAGCCAAAACGCATTTTTAGAATGCCTATTTTTAGGTAATTTAAACATTCTTTTTTTTATAAATCATTGAATCTTAATCGGAAATATTGCATCAATGTCTGTCGCACCAGTTGTTTCTGGATTTGTTGCCGTTTTATCGGGCAAATGTTTCAACAAGATATTGATACTTCCATTACTTGCCGATTGAACCGTCCATGTGGTAGCCAAACCAACAGGTTTAAGATTTGCATCCAAATCCGTAATTTTAATACTTACATTCGCCGCACTTGGTTTAAACACGAATAAATGATCTGCTTTTTTATCGCGTATTTCCTGTGTTAAGTCTGATATGGGACTGACTGCTGCGTTTAAAAGCGTCAATTCTCCCGTATAAACTTTGTTAGCAACCATTTTTATCGTATCCACTATCGGGGCGGCGGTGCCATTCGGGTCTTTTTTTTCCCAAGAGAATGTTTTTGCTACACCTGCTGCGTCGGTCAACTTTAATTGAATGGTTGTTACGACTTCTTGTTCTAATTGTTTGTCTTTACAAGCTGAAATTAGAACGATTGTAAAAAATAAAAAGTATATATATAATTTCAAAATTGCCTTTTTCATTGAAAATTAAGTTAATTTTAACACTTGACACAATTTTTTTACAAAAAGGTTTTAAGGTGAATGCCCACATTCCGTCCTGTTGCATCGGTAAAATACCTAAAACGGTCTAAATAATCTCGATAAACCGTATTTGCAAGGTTATTCACCGTCAAATTGACTTCTGTAACTTTACCAAACAACCTGCATTCCGCCCCCGCACTTGCGTCTATACGCACATAACCTTCGGGCGCGGCTTTAAAATCAGCAATGCTTAACGGCAATCGCTCTTGCTCAAAAACTTTGATAAAATGAATCGCACTATGCCATTTTTGGACTTTTTTGCCTTGCTGAACCCCTGTTTCTTCATAACGCCACTCATTTTCAACCTTTGTCGGCGGCATTAAGGGCAAATATTCGTTTTGCTTTACATTTTTAGCATAAAGCGTCGAATATTTGAGTTTACAAGAAACGTGATTAACAACCTTCCAATTCAAAGACGCATCGATGCCCGTTAAAGTTGCGTCGGTCTGTTGATAATCGAACTTAGGAAAGACCCCGCGAATCGTTACAACGATGCCTCGACGTTGCAATTGAGCATTAAAATGGGTATCAGGTTCTACATAAATATAATTGGAAACAAGGTTTCTAAAAATATTAACTTGAAACTGTACTCTTTGTGACACGTATTCCAAATTAAAATCAGCATTCAATGCTTTTTCTGATTTTAAATTTGGATTACCCAATTCATAACTCGCTGTGCCGTGATGTACGCCTTTGCTATACAATTCGTTCACATTCGGGGCGCGCCAAGCCGTTGAAAGATTGGCAGTCACTTTTAAATTATCCAAAACATGGTAGATGCCGCCTACCGAAGTCGAAATATTGTGAAAATTTAACGTCGGATATTCAATTTGCTTGGTATTATCAACCTGCGTTTGTTGAAAATCGTATCGAATGCCAGCCTCTACTTCTAAAGGCTGTGGCTTTTTTTTATAACGCTCCGTCCAAAACGCTCCTAATTTATAGGAACGATAATCTGGAATTAAATTGCCCGCAAAAGCGCGATTGCGTTGAAAACTGCTTTCTACGCCCATGCTGCCTTGATAATTCCGAATCGTCCGATGTTCCCAATCTGCTTTTAGCGCAACTGTTGGCAATTCAAAACCTGCATCTGCTTGATTAAAATCCTTGCTCACGCTGCCAAACAAACGGTGTGCATCAAACTCCTGCCGAAGATTATATTGTCCACTCAATGCAATATTCATTTTTCCGATATTTTGAGTCGGAAAAGACCAATTTAATTTTGCCAAATCATGTGAAACCATTTGTGCAGGTTTCTGAATGGCATAAGCAAATTGGGTTGAATCGGCATTTGCGGGACGCGCTGCGGCAATCGCTCGTTCTAAATCCTCAATATTCCCAAAATGTGACCCTTTTAAAATCCCTATTTTGGTATAAAAGTGATTATAAAAAAATTCACTCGTTATAATACGTCCTTTATGTCGCAACGTCAACGCTCCATTCCAACCTTCGACCCCCGAATTTTGTAAAAAATAAGTTGGAGTATTCAAATAACCCGATTTTTGAGCCGAAGTTTGAACGCGCCATGACCAATTTTCATGCAATTTCCCTTCCAACATGCCTGCGATTGACCCGCCGCGCCCATTCGATTGACCCGACAAAAACACAAATCCATTCATGCCCATCGAATCGCGTAACGGATTAGGCTCCACCAAAATCACGCCGCCCATCGCGCCTGAACCATATTTCACTCCATTTGCCCCTTTTACCACTGCCATTTTACCTGCACTCAAAGGGTCAATTTCAGGAGCATGATCCATACCCCAAGCCTGACTTTCTTGTCGAATCCCATTTTGAATCACTAAAACGCGGTCGCCCGTAAGTCCCCGAATCATCGGTTTAGAAATCGTAGCACCCGTATTTAAAGCAGTAACACCGTTGATTTGCTTCAACATTTCGCCTAAATTGGCAGTGCCTCCCGACAATAATTCTGTAGCAGAAAGTTCAGACCGAATTTGAATCGATTCTAACACTCGTTTTGCACCTGTGACGACCACACTTTGTAGGAGTTGAGGGCGATGTTGTAAGACAAAAAGAGTCTCCATATCGCCATCGATGACAAGCCCTTGCGTTTTGTGTTGACATTCAATATGCGTCAACGTAAACGTATAGGATTTGTTACAAAGATTTTCTAAGGTAAAACGACCTTTTTCATCTGCCACTGTACCGCGTTGCAATTCAACGACATACACATTTGCAAAAGGCATTGGATGATTTTCATTATCCATGATGACTCCTGTAAGGGTATGATTACAATCTTGTGCAACAGCCGTTTGCGCTGACACAGGAAGGTAGCCGAATAGCAACAAGCATGACATTATGCCGTTGCGCACCATCTTTCGTAATTGACTTAATAGATTAATAATCAAATAGTTATCTCTAAATTATCATTAAACGATGGGCGGTCCGCGTAAAAAAAGCTGGCTTGGATGATGGTCAAAAAAACGCGTTGTATCGTTAAAACAATTATTGGTTCGCTGAACCAATACATATCGTTTTAATTTCAGAAAGAAAGGTAAGTCAAATGTAGAAAAGCTAAAATCGCAAAGATTACACGCATGCGTCGAATATTCTTCCCCATGAAGGTGTTTTTCATTCCCTTGCGCATCACAAACTTTGCGTTCATGCTCTTGATGCGCCAACAAAAAATGCATATCTCTCGCGGCGAAAGCCCCGAGCAGCAATAACGCTAAAAATGCGCCCCGCCAATGGATATGATATTTTTGTTTCATTAAAAAAGGGTAGTTTTTATTTAAAAAACGATTTTGACGCAAATAAAAGCATTTTTGCGCAAAAAGCAATTTTTTTTTCCTTTTTTGACAAAAAAATTACAATTGCTCAAACTTGAATGACTGTTTTTGATGGCATTGTATGATTTTTAGGCGTTAAAATTAATAATAATTTTTATTCAAACGTCCCTAAAATATAACAAAATTTGCCTCCTTTTGCGGGTGGAATCGAAACCTTCTATCATTTATACTTTTATAAACCTTTGATTATCATTATAATAAAAATGTTTCAAAACGTTTTGAAAAAAAAAAATGATTAGAAACCTTGTCACGAAAGCCTGCAAAAGTGGTATCACATAATACTCGACGCGTTGTTTATTTGTAACACAATTACCGCTTACTCAATGAGATGCGGCGTTAACTTGGATTTTAAAAACATACTAATGAAAACTACACCTTTTTTATATCGAGCATTACTGACAGGGGTGGCAATTTTTGGAAATATAGCTGTCACAGAAGCGCAACCGCCCAAAGCGATTGCTTCTAACAAGAGTCTTCCAAATAGCAAAACCGCCGTGCCTGTTAGTATTGACCGACAGTTTAAGCGAGATGCGGCGCGATTAGCGTTGCGCTTGGAGTTAGAGCGTGAAGATGCACGGACATTGCCCGCCGCTATTTCCCGCGAAAACCTAAACGGTATCCACAAAGCGTTGGCTTCGATTTATACAAATGATGAAACTGGAAAATCGTTAGCCCGTTGTAATATACATACTTTTCCGAATCCATCTATTGACCATTTGGTGGTGATTTACAAGCGGAATGCAGATTGGGCTGCGCCTTTACGTCAGGGGATTACGGAAACGACCAACAAAACCTTTAATAATTTGCTGGATCAATACGATTTGGCAATTGAAAAACACGTTCAATGGAATGATGCGCAAGATGCATTGACAATTCGCTCCAAAGAACCGATGAATATGGCAGCTTTGGCAACTGCATTTGAGCAGATACCGAATGTCGTACAGATTGACTTAGGACTACCGAAATTCGGTGGCAACGATATAAAGGCTCGACGCTTAACAGGCGGTTGGGAAATTGAATTTGTTTTACAATTCGGCGCTACTAATGCAACCAAATCACACTCATGGAAGTATAAAGTCACCGATTCTGGCAATGTTTCGTTATTGAAAGAGGCCGGTGACCCGCTTCCTGCATGGATGCGTTGCGATAGCGAACCTAAAAATTTGCTTTCCAGAGGATAAAAATGATGCTTCAGTTTACAGGACGCTGCGATGATAAATCGCAGCGTTTTGTTTTTTTAGACATTTTTTGTATTTTTGCGGCATGAAAATTCACGCTACTATCGAAAAAATTGAATATGATGCCCTGCTTGTTGAAACCTTGCCCCGTTTTGACTTGTCC
>JAAFJT010000094.1 GCA_013298955.1 Chitinophagales bacterium | reverse complement strand
TTTCAAGAATTTTCCAAAGCAGAAATTGCTGTTAATTCAATGACCAAATCGTATAATTCAAAATAGTTGCAAAACTGACCCATGAAATATACGGTACTAAGAGCCAAGCCGCCGTTTTAGAAATCGGCGCGAATTGAAAAATCGTTAACAAGATACAGAGTAGCATCAAAATAATGACGATTAATCCTAATGCTGGCGATTGAAAATTGAAAAACACGATAGACCACCAAAAATTGATGAATAATTGCAACGCAAAAAAGTAAATCGCTTTCTTTTGTATGGCTTCAGACACATTGCTTTTCCAGATGAGCCAAAGTGAAATGCCCATCAAAACATACAAAATCGTCCAAACGGGCCCAAATAAATAATTCGGCGGATTCCAAGCAGGTTTTTGGAGCGTCAAATACCACGTTTTGATAGCTCCTGCGGAAAATAATCCACTCGAAATGCCAATGATTTCACAAAGCAGGATAGAAATAACTAATTTCCAGTTGGAAGATATATTTTTATTCATAACGTAATTTACGCATGTTACGCAGTTTTATTTTTTAAGGCAATTATAATGCTGTTTTTCGAGAGAATATGTTTCGGAAACCTTGAAGGTTTCCGAAACATCCGCCTTTACTTATACTTAAAACACTTTGGAGTGGTTATAGTTTTACGAAAAAAATATCTTTTTTTGAGGTGTTTATAAAAACAAATATAGAAATCTATATATTTGCATATTCGTTTTAATTTTTTAAAACGTTTAGGCGTAATATATTGATTATCAACATTTTAAAAAAATTAATACCCGACTCAATGGATAAAAAATGGAGCATCCTCCAACAGAAACGGATTGAAGCCCAATTAGGCGGCGGTCAAAAACGCATTGATGCGCAGCATAAAAAAGGCAAATTGACGGCTCGAGAACGTGTTCATTTCTTGCTTGACCCTGATAGTTTTGAAGAAATTGGTCAATTGGTGACGCATCGGAGTACGGATTTTGGTTTGGAAAACGAAATTTATTATGGCGATGGCGTGATTACAGGTTATGGAACCGTTAATGGTCGATTGATTTACGTGTTTGCACAAGATTTTACGGTGTTTGGTGGTTCGCTTTCGGAAACACACGCGGAAAAAATTTGCAAAATCATGGATTTGGCGATGAAAAATGGCGCGCCTTGTGTTGGTTTGAATGATTCAGGCGGGGCGCGGATTCAAGAAGGCGTTAATTCATTGGGCGGTTATGCAGATATTTTTTATCGAAATGTGTTGAGTTCTGGTGTGATTCCTCAGATTTCGGCGATTATGGGTCCCTGTGCGGGCGGCGCGGTGTATTCGCCTGCTATTACAGATTTTATTTTGATGGTGGAACATACGTCTTATATGTTCGTCACAGGTCCGAATGTAGTCAAAACGGTAACGAATGAGGAAGTGACTTCGGAACAACTCGGGGGCGCACAAACACACGCAAGTAAATCGGGTGTAACACATTTGACTGCCATTAATGATATTGATTGTATTGAGAAAGTTAAACAACTGTTGAGTTACATTCCGCAAAATTGTGAAGATACGACTCCAAGAGTTCCTTATACGATGCAGGATGAATATCGTCCCGATTTGTCGAAAGTCATCCCCGATAATGCAAATCAACCCTATGATATGCGCGAAGTAATTGCGGGAATCGTTGATAATGAATCGTTTATGGAAATCCATGAGCAGTATGCTGAAAATATTGTTGTTGGATTTGCGCGATTGGCGGGGCGTTCCATTGGGATTGTGGCGAATCAACCGATTAGTTTAGCAGGCGTTTTGGATGTTGAAAGTTCTAAAAAAGGAGCGCGTTTTGTTCGTTTTTGCGATTGTTTTAATATTCCTTTGTTGGTTTTGGTGGATGTGCCGGGTTTCTTGCCGGGAACCGACCAAGAATGGCATGGGATTATTACGAATGGTGCAAAATTGTTATATGCGTTCAGTGAAGCAACGGTTCCGCGTGTGACGCTCATCACGCGCAAAGCCTATGGCGGTGCCTATGATGTGATGAATTCTAAACATATTGGCGCGGATATGAATTTTGCTTGGCCCACTGCTGAGATTGCGGTCATGGGGGCGAAAGGTGCGTCTGAAATTATTTTTAAACAAGAAATTTCAAAATCGGCGCATCCTGCGGCAAAATTGGCGGAAAAAGAAGCTGAATATGCTGAAAAATTTGCGAATCCGTATCGGGCAGCCAGTCGTGGTTTCATTGATGAAGTGATTCATCCATCCGAATCGCGGCGCAAGTTGATAAAAACCTACGCTATGTTGGAAAATAAAGTAGTGAAATTGCCTAAAAAGAAGCATGGCAATATTCCTTTATAGAACACATAGTTCACGTAGGTTACATAGAACACATAGTTCACATAGGTTACATAGAACACATAGATGAGATTAACTATGTGTTCTATGTAACCTATGTGAACTATGTGTTCTATGTAACCTATGTAAACTATGTGTTCTATGTAACCTATGTGAACTATGTGTTCTATGTAACCTATGTGAACTATGTGTTTTTAAAATCTAAAAATGCACTTTTATCAAAACAGGTAAATGGTCACTGTACCCGCCATGATATTTCGGACCTGAATACGTACGATTCGGTCTGCCTTCTCCCGTTTTTGGGTCTTTGAAAAGCATGAAATCTTGTTTGAAAATCGTTTCCTCCTTATCGGCGCGCATAGCGGCATTGGGTTGTAAAAAACTGCCATTCACAATAATATGGTCTAACATCGACCAGCCACCATTGTAAAAATGAGAACCTAAACCGCGTTGTTTCGGTAACGCAGAAAGGTCAAACAACATGTTGGAAGATGGCAACATTTTAGACATTGGATTATAGGCTATTGCGCCAAGCGTCGTTTGGATACTCTCGTTTTCGGGTTCATCATTCAAATCACCCATGACAATCACTTTGCTATCAGCATCTATTTTGAAAAGCGCGTCTATATTTTGACGCACTGTTGTTGCAGCAGCTTTGCGGCGAGCGACACTTTCGGCTTCTCCACCGCGTCTGCTGGGCCAATGATTGACATAAAAAGTTATGGCATAACCATTTGTCAAAGAAGCATTTACACGCAAAACATCTCTTGTTTTGTCATTGGCATCTTTGCCTAAAAATTGGACGCGCAAGGGTTCTGAATTTTTAATAGACATAGAAGTTGTTTTATACAACATCGCAACATCAATCCCGCGTTCATCGGGCGAATCGTAATGCACAAAACTATAACCTTGCGCTTTTAAAGCAGGTTGCGCCACTAAATCTTTCAAAACGCGGGCATTTTCCACTTCACAAACGCCTAATGCCGCAGGAAAACCCATTGCCTGAATCACTTGTGCAAGGTGTTCCAATTTTTTTTGATACCGTTCAGGAGTCCATTGCGATTTGGAAGTCGGCAAAAACTCACTATCGTCTATTTTGGGGTCGTCTTCTGTGTCAAACAAATTTTCAACGTTATAAAAGGCGAAAGTAAGCGAATCCGACTTGTTTTTGGCAGGGGCAAGAACGGTCGTATTCGAGCTGTTATTAGCAACTGATGATACATTTTTCGGAGTACATGCCCAAAAGGAGCATAATCCGATAAAAATCAAAATTTTATTTTGATAATAAATCATAAATAATTCTTTTATTGGTTATTTAAATTTTTACATACCTGAATACAAGTTATTAACCGAATTTTCGTTGTAAAGAACGTGTTTTTTAGAGAAAGCAACATCGTATCATTCAAAATTACACAAAAATAAATTTCAAATATTTAAATATTGTAAAAAACTATTTTATATGTTTTTTATTTTACAAAAACCATAACATATAAAATTTAATTCTATAAAAAATAAAAATATAGAAAGAAATTATCACTTTTATTTGGTTAATACCCTTCAAATAGAATAGATTTGCCACGAAATAGTATTCATCCATCAACTTTTTACTAAAACTACACAATGTCACAAAAAAAAACGTTTTTAACAATATTTATCCTAAATGATAAATAAAATAGGACAGAAACTGAGCATTTTATTGGATTCGAGGTACCATAAAATCGCTTTTACCTTATTAACCATTTTTGAATAACGGAACAACAAATGACAAAAATCACGCTTCAAAGCGACTTAGTGCAACAGACACTAAGTAGCGTCCATGCACACGGTATCGGAATTTTAACGGTTACAAATAACCGCCTTCAAGGTAGAATGATTGACATTCCCGCAGCTCCTGTGGAAGGAGCCGTTCATTTTGGCAACTGTAGTTATTTAGGGTTGGAATTAGACCCGCGCTTGAAGGCAGGTGCCATTGATGCTATACAGCGTTTTGGAACCCAATTTAGTAGTTCGAGAGCCTACACGGGCATTGCCCTGTATGAAGAACTCGAAGCCTGCTTGGAAAAAAACTTTGGTTTGCCTGTTTTAGCAACGGCAACCACTTCTCTGGGGCATATTGCAGCGATTCCTGTATTGGTTCGACCCGAAGATGCTGTTATTTTAGACCATCAAGTGCATAATAGCGTGCAAAATGCCGTTCAAATGGTCAAAGCCAATGGAACGCATGTGGAGCAGGTGCGCCACAATAATATGCAGCGTTTGGAAGCACGTATTCAAATCTTATGCAGTCTGCATCGACAAGTTTGGTACATGGCGGATGGCGTGTACAGTATGTTTGGTGATATTGCGCCGATGAAGCAAATTATTGAATTACTCAACCAGTATGAAAATTTTCATTGCTATATAGACGATGCACATGGGATGGGATGGGCAGGCGAATATGGCTGTGGACAGGTACTGAGCGAAGTCAATTTTCATCCGCGCATGATATTGGCAGGTTCGATGGCTAAAGGCTTTGGTAGTAGTGGTGGTTTTTTGGTCTGTCCTGATGCGGAAACCAAACAAAAAATTCGTTTTGGTGGCTCTACCATGATTTTCTCGGGACCTATCACGCCTGCTGTTTTGGGCGCGTCTATTGCATCTGCTAAAATCATGCAAACCGATGAATTGATGACTCGTCAAATCGGTTTACAAGAGCGAATTCAGTATTTTATCCGAACTGCACAGGCGTTAGGATTGCCCTTAGTGAGTGAGGCGCGAACACCGATTTTCTTTATTGGAGTGGGTATTCCGAATATGGGTTATAAAATTTGTCAACGACTCATTAAAGCTGGTTTCTACACTAATATTGCTGTCTATCCAAGTGTTCCGTATAAAAATACGGGTTTGCGTATTACCTTGACGCTCCACCATACCTTAGAAGACATCCAAAACATGCTTTGTCAAGTGGCAAAACTCTTAGAAGAAGAAGAACTTTTACAACAGGTACAACGTAAAGACATTTTTACTGCTTTTGGCATGAAATTCTAATAGTTCTTAAAGTAGCTTCAAAGAACAATATTAGTTTAAGCCGTAACAAACACAAAAGCGCGCAATCCAAGGGAGGGTTGCGTGCTTTTGTGCCTTTTACAGATTAAAAACGATTAAAACTTAAAACCAACAAATTGTGTCTTTTCTACTAAAACTACCTGCTTTTATGCGCCGTTCTATTCAGTTGAATTTTTTGATTAAATTAGAACCTATATTTAGAATGAAGTTCCTAAACCAATACACAGAAAAACTAATATCACCAGAGTTAAAATCGTCGCCTTTTTTATTGAGAAAGGCTCATGTTTTGACTTATATTCATTTATTCACTTTATTGACGGGTATTGTATTAACCTTTATAACGCTTTTTATAGTCCCTGAAAATAGTAGTGTCCCCCTTATAGGTGCCTGTGTTGCCACCTTTTTGCTGATGTACATCTTCAAAAAATATGGCAATTTATTGTTATCAGGCAATTTATTAGCGGGTGTATGGATTTTATCGGTTGCGCCAGTTGTACCAGAAACTGGTGGGCTTTACTCTGATAATCTATTATGGCTGATGATTGCGCCTTTGATTGCATTATTATTTGCAAATCGTTTCTATGGGCTACTTTGGATGCTCGTTTTGGAAGTGTTTTTGTATCATATTTATCAGACAGAGCCAAGTGGACAGGAGGGGCGGATTCAAACGCTCCAAAAATTTAATCACCAATATTATTTTTTCAGCTACATGTTGTTAAGCATCGTTATTTTTGCGGTGGTAACAATCTTTGAAACAGGACAAAAATTGATTATTAATATGTTAAGCGAACAAAAAGCAATCTTGGAACAACAAAAACAGGAATTAGAACGCCAAAAACAAGAAATGGCGCGCCAAGCCGAAGAATTACATAAGTTTGAGGAGAAATTATTGGCTTCCAATCAAGAGTTGGAAAATTTTGCTTACGCAGCTTCTCATGATTTGAAAGAGCCTTTGCGCATGATTGGCATGTACACGCAGTTGTTGAAACGGCGTTTGCGCGGCAAGTTGGATGATAATACAGAAGAATTTATGTTTTACATCACGGACGGTGTGAGTCGGATGCAGCGTTTGTTAGACGATCTACTCGCTTATTCGCGCCTTAATAAACAGGATCATGGCGATGTGAAAGAGGTGGATTTGAATGATACCGTTTTTATTGTGGTGCATAACCTCACAATGGCGATGAAGGAGACGAATGCAGCCGTTTTACTCAATAGACTGCCTGCTTTGAACGCTTCGACGACTGAAATGACGCAGTTATTTCAAAACTTGATTGCCAATTCGATTAAATTCCGCAAAAAGGAGGAAACACCGATTATCCAAATCATGCACGCTGAAAGTACCCACCAACATACTTTTATGGTCATTGATAATGGCATTGGCATTAAAAAGGAATATCAAGAACGGGTTTTTAATCTGTTTGAACGCTTGCATTCCCGTAGTGAATATGAAGGTTCTGGGATTGGTTTGGCAACTTGTAAGAAAATTATCAATAAATTAGGCGGTCGGATTTGGGCTACGAGTACGGAAAATGTGGGTACAACTTTTCATTTTACGATTCCAAAAGCACAATTGAATTAGTTTAAAGACTGATAAGTAGTCGTAACGAAATAAGCTATCATAATGTAAATAGTTGATAATCAATCTATTAACGTCGGCGAGGTTGCAACCTCGCCGACGTTGGCGCGTTTCTTTTTGATAGCTTATTACGGCGCGACTACTTAATAAATGATTTATGAAAAATAAAAAGGTTCGGACAGCAATTTCCGCTTTGGAAAATTCTTGAAATAGGATGCTTATGATTTCAAATATTTCAAGGAACTTTTCAGTTCAAAAGCGCAAAAATTTACGAACTCCTGTTACGTAGTCTTATTTGGAAAGGCAAATTTAATTTTGTTTTTCAAGAGAATAGGTTTCGGAAACCTTGAAGGTTTCCGAAACCTACGGTTTTTACCGAACAATATTTTGTCATCCAAAAGCACTGCGTAACAGGAGTAAAAAGATCCTTTTTATCCTTCAAATCAGAAGCATCCTATCTCAAAAATTTCCAAAACGGAAATTACTGGGTTCGGAAACGGGTACGTTTCCGAACCTTTTTTTGACAAGAAAACTTGCAGAGGGAGCCATTTTTTAAAAAAATGGCTCCCTCTACCCTATTCTGACGGCATGACCTTATCCAAAAATCTTATTTATGGGTGTAAAATCCTATATTCGGTTAAGCCGTTTTGAAAAAACTGCCATTTTGTCATTGGCAGCATTCTTGATAAAAAGGCGATGCAAGCTACCTCTCCTAAAAATGGAATTGATTTTTAAAGGACGCTTGATAAAAAAGATTATGTTTCAATTTCGGCGAAAAAATAAAAAAATGGAGCAGAACGATACGCTTCCTAAGACAGAAGCAACTTCAGAAGCAACGGTTAACCCAACCGAAACAACTGAAAACAGTGATTTTCAAGCGGAAATCGCTTCCCTTAAAAAAGAAAATGAGGGTTTAACGGTGCAAGTGGCGGAGATGAAAGACAAATTTTTGCGGAATTATGCAGAATTTGATAATTTCAAAAAACGCACTGCCCGCGAGCGTCAAGAATTGTTTGGCACCGCAGCGCGTGACACAATGTCAGCCCTTTTGCCTGTTTTAGACGATTTTGACAGGGCGGCTAAAAACGAAACGTTTACCGAAGGGATGCAATTATTATATCAAAAATTTCATAACGTATTGCGCAGCAAAGGTTTGAAAATCATGGAGAGTAATGGCGAAACGTTTGACCCTGCTTTGCATGAGGCAATTACAGAAATCCCTGTACCGAATGAAGCTTTGCAAGGCAAAGTCATTGATACAGTTGAAAATGGTTATTTTTTAAATGACAAACTCATTCGCTTTGCGAAAGTGGTGGTCGGAAAATAAATTTAGGGCAGACGCTCAATAGTTGAATCATGGCAAAACGAGATTATTATGAAGTATTGGGCGTTCAGCGCAATGCTGATGCAGATGTTTTGAAAAAGGCATATCGCAAGCTCGCTATGCAGTATCACCCTGATAAAAATCCGGGCGATAAGGCATCTGAAGACAAATTTAAAGAAGCGGCTGAGGCTTATGAAGTCCTCAATGACGCGGATAAACGGGCTAAATACGACCGAATGGGGCATGCTGCTTTTGAAAATGGCGGTGGGGGTGGCTTCGGCGGTTTTGGTGGTGGAGAAGATATTGCGGATATTTTGCGCAATTTTCAGAATATTTTCAATGAAGATAGAGGTGGTGGCGGCAGTTTTTTTGGCGGCGGCGGCGGTTTTCAACAAGAACGTGGTCAACGCGGGTCAGATTTGCGCATCAAAGTGCGCTTGACCTTAGAAGAAATTGCCAAAGGCGCGAATAAAAAAATCAAGGTCAAAAAACAAGTGACTTGTGGAACTTGTGGCGGGCATGGTGCTAAAGATTCGAGTTCCCTTTCGACTTGTACGAATTGTCGCGGTTCGGGTTATGTGCGCGGGATGCGGCAAACCTTTCTGGGGGTGATGGAATCAACGGGCAAATGTCCGAATTGTCGCGGTACAGGTCGAATGATAACGGCGGTTTGTACAGGTTGTCGCGGCGAAGGCACAGCGTATGGCGAAGAGACGATTGAAATCGAATTGCCAGCAGGGATTGGGGAAGGCATGCAATTTGCTATGAAGGAACGCGGGAATGCTGGTGCAAAAGGCGGTCCCGCAGGGAATTTATTGATTACCATTGAGGAAATCCAACACGAACATTTGCAACGCGAAGGAACGAATTTGCATTACGAATTGTTTATCAATTTCGTGGATGCGGCGATGGGAACGCGTATTGATGTGCCGACTTTGGAAGGCAAAATCCGTCTTTTAGTGCCGCCCGGGACGCAATCGGGCAAAACATTCCGTTTGGAAGGCAAAGGTTTACCTGCGGTACAAAGTTACGGAACGGGCGACCAATTGGTCCATATCAATATTTGGACTCCTAAAAAATTGAATGATGAAGAACGGCATTTATTAGAAAAGTTGAAATCCATGCCGAATTTTCAACCGACTCCGAGTCGAGAAGATAAAAATTTTTTTGATAGGATTCGAGATATGTTTAAATAGAATGGCATCATTTTTTTGCAATTTTTCAACAGGAAAGGAACAAAAGTTAACTTTTGTTCCTTTCCTGTTGAAAAAACCTAAAATTATTGCCTCTAACAATTGTTAAAAAACGCAATAAATTTGGATAAACCGTTTTTAAAAGCTACTTTTACCTCAAAATTGAATCTCAATGCAGCCACAACATCAAGATATACCGCAATCGCTTGTCTATGAAATCATGGACAGCAGTATAGGGCAAGTTGCAAAGAAACGCGCCTTACCATTTGAAAATAAGACCATTAAATAATCGAACTGCGCATTAACGATATGTATATCAATCCATTGGAACATCCAGAATTAAAACGGTTCAAGTATAGAGACTTGAAAATCTATGCTTCAACGGAATGGTTGGCGGACAATAAAAAGAAGTATCGCCAAGTTTTTGACCGTTACGAAACAACGTATATCTACGCCGAATTGTCGTTGTACAATAAACTTTTCGACGGGGACGATTGGGAAGTGGATGTGGAATTGCGTTGTTATGCCTTGAAAAAGGGTAAAACGGAACTTTGTTCGCTGCCTTTCAAACGAAAAGTGAGCAAATACGACAATACCATTTATGTCCGTGAGGGCTGGGGCAATAAAAAAGAGGGTGTTTTTTGGAAAAAAGGCACGTATTATTGGGAGGCTTTCGTCGAAGGCGAGAAAGTGGCGACCAAATATTTTTACATTGAGGATGCGGGCAAAGAGATTTTAGCCCATGAAAATCCGTATATGGAAGTGCAGTCGTTGCGCTTGTACGAAGGTCCGTATGATGATATTCCTGAAGCGGAGCGCGTTTATTATAAAACATTCGGTTCGGAAGAGACGCGTTACATTTATGCAGAAATTTGTTTACGCAATTTAAATCCTAATAAAAGTTGGCAATGTGAATTATTTACCAAATTTTATAATGATGCACGAGAGTTAAAAGGACAAGTCGTACGCCTACATCGCGTGGAACGAAAAGACGAATTGATTAGTATTACCGCAGGTTGGGGCAGCAATGTGAAAGGTTCTTGGCGGAAAGACCGTTACACTTGCGAAGTTATTTTTATGGATAAATTGTTGGCACTCGTTCCGTTTGATGTGGGAGAGGAATTTGAAGAAGGCTTATTAGCGATTAATTTGCCGAATCAAATCGCGCCGATTTTGGTCGAATCAGAAGATACGCCTGACCAAACCTTTGAAGATGTGATGATAAAATTGGATTCGTTGATAGGTTTGCGGGAAATCAAGTTGAAAGTCGATTAATTTGCCGAATCAAATCGCGCCGATTTTGGTCGAATCAGAAGATACGCCTGACCAAACCTTTGAAGATGTGATGATAAAATTGGATTCGTTGATAGGTTTGCGGGAAATCAAGTTGAAAGTGCGCGACCATGCAAAATATATTCAATTTTTGCAATTGCGTCGGGATAAAGGTTTTGATGAAAAGGAACAAATCAATGTGCATTCGGTTTTCACGGGCAACCCTGGAACAGGAAAAACGACGGTTGCACAAATGATGGGTCGTTTGTATAAAAAAATGGGTTTGTTATCGAAAGGACACGTTCATGAGGTAGATAGAGTCGATTTGGTCGGTGAATATATCGGTCAAACGGCTCCAAAAGTCAAAGAAGCGATTGAAAAAGCTCGCGGCGGCGTTCTTTTCATTGACGAAGCGTATTCTTTGGCGCGCAGCAACGACGATACTAAAGATTTTGGACGGGAGGTTGTTGAGATTTTGGTCAAAGAAATGAGTAATGGTGTTGGCGATTTGGCGGTGATTGTGGCGGGTTATCCGAAGGAAATGAAACATTTTATTGATTCTAATCCTGGATTAAAATCTCGTTTCAAACTATTTTTTGAATTTACAGATTATTTGCCACAAGAATTGGCGCAAATTGCGGATTATGCGTGCCTTGAAAAGACGGTTGTGTTGAGTCCTGCGGCAAAACGGCGCATTGAAGACATCATTGTGGAAGCGTATCGGACGCGGGACCGCAGTTTTGGCAATGCTCGATTTGTGTATGATTTGATTGAGCAAGCGAAAGTGAATTTGGGATTACGGATTATGTCTATGGATAATCCGAAAGGGTTGAGCAATGATGAAATGTCGTTAATTCAAGCGATGGATGTTGAGAAAATACAGTTCAAACCGAAACGCGAATTGCCCAATATTCCTGTTGATGAAGCGTTGTTGAAATCAAGTTTGGAAGAATTGACGCATTTGATTGGAATGGACAAAATCAAGGAGCAAATTAGTGAAATGGTTCGCTTGGTTCGCTACTATCGGGAGACTGGAAAAGATGTATTAGGAAGTTTTTATCTACATACGGTGTTGATTGGCAATCCGGGAACGGGTAAAACAACGGTTGCACGTATCTTGGCTAAAATCTATAAATCATTGGGCGTGTTGGAACGCGGTCACATGGTGGAGACGGATAGACAAGGTTTAGTAGCGGGTTATGTGGGTCAAACGGCGATTAAAACGGCTGCGAAATTGGATGAAGCGGTTGGCGGCGTGTTGTTTATTGACGAAGCCTACGCGCTTACGTCGCATGGCAGCAGTACGCATGGCGATTTTGGCGATGAGGCAATTCAAACCATTTTGAAAAGAATGGAAGACAGACGCGGCGAATTTTTCGTATTTGTTGCGGGTTACACTGATAATATGGAAACGTTCTTGAAAGCGAATCCGGGATTAAGCTCTCGTTTTGACAAAACGTTGCGTTTCGACGACTATACGCCTGATGAATTGATGGAAATTGCAGTACAAATGTTCAGTAATGCGGGATTGTCGTTGGCTCCTGACGCGTATGAACACATGCAACGCTATTTGGCGTTCATCCATGAATATCGTGATAAATATTTCGGCAATGCGCGGACGGTGCGTCAAGTGGTGGAAGATGCGGTGAAAAAGCATAATTTGCGTTTAGCGAATATTCCGCCAGACCAGCGCGACCCGACCGATAATAATATATTGACTATGAATGATTTAGAGTCATTCAAATTAGATAAATCTGAATTTGTATTTAACAGAAAGTCTATTGGTTTTGGCACGCGTGCGCCGAAATAGTGTTGAATTGTAAAAAAGAAAAGGTCATCGTTTTGTCATTTCGTAGGCAACGATGACCTTTTGTTTTTTTTGTTTTTATAGTTTGACTAAAAGCATCTTTCGGTCAAATTTGCCTGTAAGAATCGGATGTTGTGCTCCGTTCGTGAATGCAACCACATTCTTACTAACGTATGCAAATAATTCACTAATTGTAATCGCTTTATTCTTATCCACATCCGCATCGCCTTTCAATCCTTTGACCAAATAATAAGCAAATGCGCCCTGTTTTAAAGCCGCGCCTTCGATAGAAGTTTCATTGGAACGAGATGACATCATGACCACAATATTGGTATCAAAATCTTTCAAGGCTGATTCTGCAAATTTAACACTTATATTTTTATCCAAATTCGGCGTTAAAGTGCCTGAAAAACACGCATCGGCAAAACATAATTTGGTTTTAGCGGCACACGCTTTGAAAGCGGCTTTCACTTCGGCGTGTTGTAAATATTCGCCGCTTGTATCCGCGCCGTAAGATAGAAAAATGCCTTTATCGCCATGTCCCGAAAAGAAGAAAATCACGGTATCATCTTTTTGAGCTTTGGCGAATTGGGTTTTCATGGCTTGAAGAATAGCTGAGGCGGTCGCTTTCTCATTGATTAAAAACGTACTATTTTCGGGTTTAACGCCTGCACCGCCTTTACCAACAAGCCAATTGTAAAAAAGTGCCGCATCATCATCGGGATAACGCAACGGTTTACGGGCGTATTTGGAAACGCCGCTAACAACTGCATACGTTGTTGCAGCAACCGAATTGGCAAAAAAAATGCCTCCGAAAAGGCAAATCATATTAATAAAATATTTATTTTTCATTTATTGAAATGATTGATAATCAATTATTTAATTCAATAGAAATATTCCATGCCGCCTGTATTGGAATCATTGTTAAAATCGGGATTATCCGATAAATGGGTTAAATCTTCTGGTTTTACAGGCTCATCTTCGGGCGGCGTGTGCGATTCAAATAAACCACTTGGGTCTTCAGGCAAATGAACGGTGTGTTCGTCCGAACCTTCGGTATCGCCGCCAATCACTGCACTATTATCGTGATTATCGGAATCGTGATTATCAGAATCGTGATTATCGGAATCGTGATTATCAGAATCGTGATTATCGGAATCGTGATTATCGGAATCGTGATTATCAGAATCGTGATTATCGGAATCGTGATTATCGGAATCGTGATTATCTAAATCATTGTTATCCAAATGATTATCATTGGAATCGCGCACATCCGCAGGCAATTCATCGGCTGGCACATAGCTAAAATCAATCGAATTCATAAAGGCTTGACGGTCTTCAAGAGACATTGCAAGCCATTCTTCTTTGAAAAACGTA
>JAAFJT010000093.1 GCA_013298955.1 Chitinophagales bacterium | reverse complement strand
TAATCTTTTTGTCCCATAGCATCTGTAGGCGATGCGTTGTGTGCAGCGCGTTGTTGATACATTTTCAATCGGTCTAATAAAGTCAATTCTTTTTCCGATTGGTGCATCCATAAAAACAGCCCTTTATCAAACTTTTGCAATAAATCAAAGGCTTTTCGACACGTTTTATCCGCATTATCAAACAAAATGCTTAAAATATCAATGTCTTCTGTGTTGGAATGAACGCGGACAGGCACCGATTCATCTGCTGCCCAAGTCCCTTTTTTGATTGCTAAATGCAAATCGCCCGAAGTCAATTGCCGATAGGCGAAAACTTCTAAATCACCATATTTGGAAGGCAGCGTAACGTGCATTTCTTGTTTGACCAACCGTTCATTTGCCATGCGATACGCGACCAAATCATCAATGGAGATAATTTTTAAATTCATACGCTGGGCTAAATCAAGGAGTTGTGGCAAACGTGCCATCGTTCCATCAGGATTTAGGATTTCGACCAATACACCTGCGGGATAAAATCCTGCCATCCGCGCCAAATCAACGGCTGCTTCCGTATGACCTGTGCGCCGCAAAACACCGCCTGTTTTCGCGCGAAGCGGGAAAATATGTCCGGGGCGCGCAAAATCAGCAGGTTTTGCTTGTGGATTAATCAAATGTTTGATGCCTGTGGAACGGTCATACGCGGAAATGCCTGTCGAACAACCTTGTCCGATAAGGTCAATGGAGACCGTAAAAGCGGTTTCGTGCATCGCCGTATTACTGGAAACCATCATATTTAAGTCCAACGCTTGGGCGCGAGACTCCTCAATGGGCGTACAAATCAAGCCGCGCCCATAAGTTGCCATGAAATTGATGATTTCAGGCGTGACGCACTCGGCAGCGCAGATAAAATCGCCTTCATTTTCGCGGTCTTCGTCGTCAACCACGATGATAACTTTGCCTGCGCGAATGGCTGCAATGCCTTCTTCAATGGTGTTTAATTTTTGGGTTGTCGGGTGGAGAACGTCTGTCATGATTTTAATGATTGTGAAACTTGGATTCAAGTTTAAAAAATATAAATTGTTTGAAAACTTACAAAATAGCTGCGCAAAGCATTATACCTGCCCAAAACAAGGTCATCTGGATATAAAGCTGGATTGTAAAGGCGATTTAACGATTGAGTCGTCCGCGCCGCAACGCCCCAATGCGCGGAAAACATAAACGTAATGCCCGCCGTCAAACTTATATCATTTTTAGTTAATTTGTCTTTTTCCAATGGGTGAAAAAAGAGCAATTTAAATGCGTCGTTTGGTACGGTATTGAACAATCGCCCATAGGAAACGCCTGCTTCAATAGATGCTTTATAAAAAGAATTGCCGTTTTTATCCTGCGCCAACCAATCTTTATAATGAAATAACACAGGAACTTCCAAATAATGGAGCGTCACCGCCCGAAATTCAGGCGATTCGTACTCCACCGTGCGACTGCCGCGCTGACTGTACAGCAAATCCAACGAAATATCCATCTTCGGTTGCAACAAAATGATAGCCCGCAAACCTGCATTCAAACCCACTTTGTGATAACCTGCGGCTTGGTCTCCGTCCATTTGGGAGGCATTGAAACCCAATATTGCGCCGCCTTTAAAACGATTTTGGGCATTCAAAGGTTGTGAACCCATTGAAAAGAACAAAATCGTCCAAAAGCAATATTTTATTTTGTGTAGAAACATTGAATCTATTTTTGCGGTAAAATTAGAAAAATATCTTAGTTTCGCTTCTTTTTTGTACATTTTTTAAACACGTCGATTTTTTCAAAAATATGGCTCACATTGTAATTATCGGTCCCGCTTATCCGTTGCGCGGCGGGCTTAGTACTTTTGATGAACGTTTAGCCCGCGAATTTCAAAATCAAGGCGATAAAGCAACGATTTATACGTTCAGCTTGCAATATCCAAACTTTTTGTTTCCGGGCAAAACCCAATATAGCGATGACCCGCCGCCAACGGATTTGGATATAAAAGTGGCAATTAATTCGGTAAATCCGTTCAATTGGGTCAAAATTGGTCGTGAAATCGCTGCTTTGAAGCCAGATATGATTGTTTGTCGGTTTTGGTTGCCGTTTATGGGACCTTGTTTTGGGACGATATTGCGGTTCGTGCGCCGAAATCAGCATACCAAAATAGTTGGTTTGACGGATAATGTCATTCCGCATGAAAAACGTTTTGGTGATAAAATGTTTGCCAATTATTTCATTCAATCTTGCCATGCGTATATGGTGATGTCGCGTTCCGTAGAAAAAGATTTGCGACAATTTACCAATTCTCAACGGATTAAATATATAGAGCATCCCATTTATGATACGTATGGTGAAAAAGTAAGTCGTTCTTTGGCATTATCAACTTTACAATTATCGGATAAAAAACGATATATTTTATTTTTTGGATTTATACGGGCGTACAAAGGGTTAGACCTTTTATTAGAAGCCATGTCGATAGAAAAAGTGCGCCAAACGGGGGTTCAATTAATTGTTGCAGGCGAATTTTACGAAGATGCAACGATTTATCAATCCATTATTTCCGAAAAAAAAATGGGCGAAAGCGTGATTTTACATACGGATTATATTCCAACTGATAAAGTGAAATATTATTTTGGCGCAGCCGATTTGATTGTGCAACCGTACAAAACCGCTACCCAAAGTGGGATTTCGTTGGTTGCCTACCATTTTGAAAAGCCGATGGTGGTTTCCAATGTGGGCGGTTTGCCTGAAATCGTGCCGCATGGGAAAGCGGGCTATGTCGTTGAGCCGAATGCACAAGCGGTCGGAGCAGCGATTGTCGATTTTTATGAAAAAGAGCGTTATGATGATTTTACGGCAACCCTTTTGGAACGAAAAAAGGAATTTTCATGGGCAAAAGTAACGGAAACCTTGCGGGCTTTGTAATGAGTATTAGTAGATCAATTTAAACAACTGGCAAGAACTTTTGGAGGGTTTGAAACCCTCCAAACGTTATAATACCTTGAAAATCAATATTTTAGCAGGTGTTTTTTTGTAGATTTTTTTATTTCAATTCCTAAATTTGGGATACATCCGTTATTTAGTATAGGCATTGGGATTCCATTTATCCATATATCGTTCTGGTTTTTCAATGGATTTCCAACCAAATTGTTGGTATAAATCATGTGCATCTGCGGTCAATAAAATCCATCGCCGCAAACCTTGCAAATCAGCATGATTCATAATCGTTTCCATCAACCACTTAGAAAGCCCTTGCCCGCGATAGGAGGGCAGCACAAAAACATCGCCCAAATAAGCGATTGTTGCATAATCGGTTATCACACGGGCATAACCAATTTGCTTTTCACCTTGAAATAATCCAAAATTAAGCGAATTTTCAATTGATTTTTGCACGATTTCAATAGGAATATTTTTTGCCCAATACGATTGATGCGCTAAAAAATCATGGATAACTGCCAAATCCATCCGATTTCGGTTCGTAGATAATTCAAAACCACCTTTTACTAAATTTAAATGTTGCATTTTCGGGTTTCGTTAAAATTAAATTTGATTCATTTTTAAATTATACTTTACATCAGATGGTTTTGGGATACAATTGGAACGCGGATGACGCAGATTGAACGAATTTTCACGGATTTTTTGTTGGTTTTGCTTGAGTTTGGAAGCTGAATTAAAAATCCGCGAAAATCCGACATATCTGCGTCATCCGCGTTCCAATTGCATCGTGTGTGAAGTATTATTCCAACTATGAAACGGATATTGGAGCTGGTCGGCGCACGCGTTCCAACAATTCATCGCGCTTGCTTTGCCAATGCGACATCGTTGCAGGCGGTATCGCCGCTATATTTTGACAGGCTTGATACCTTTTCCAAAAATCGTAATATAACACCGCGTAAAAACCTAAAAAAGGAATCAAAAAGCCAAATCCCCAGATAATCGGTTTATTCACAAAGATTAAAATAATTAAAAATATTAAATACGATAATATAACAGCCCCTACTCCAACGCCTATGGTTACAGGTGCTTTAAATTCTAATTGTTCTACGCGGTTGTCTCGAACCTTTTTAGCATACCAAAGGGCTGGAAAATGCAGCGCGTAACCAATGCAAAAAGGCAAAAAACCTAAACACAAAGCGATTGTTTTGCTGAAATGGGCATGATACGGTTGAGCTACCGCAAAATCAGTGACTTTTGCGTCATTCAAAGATTGAAAATATTGATTTATATCTTTCTTTAAATCAATGCGTTGTGTATCGGATAATTTTTGATAAAAATTATTCGCAATTTCGCGTTCGGCTTCTAAACGACGATGATTTTGTTTAAAAAGGGGAAAAACAGCCTTATCTGGAAACGTATTGCGGTATAATTCCAATAAATGTTCTACGACAGGTTCATCTTCCTCCTTTTCGATGACGACTAAAAGCGGTTTGGTTGCCGTGAAAATATCCGAAGTCAATTGATTGATTGCCTTATTTTGATTTTCTTGATACAGCGCATAATAACGACTCAATGGAATCGGGTCACCCACTTCCAACAAAATTTCCGACCGAAACGCATGTGCATCCGTATAAGTCAGCCCAACTGGAACGATATGTAATTCTAAATCACCATGTAACGCATAATTGCCAAATGCCATACGTGCCGCGCCTTTCTGGGATGGACGCAATTGTTTTTGGGTTTTCGTCGAACCTTCTGGGAAAATCAAGATGGCTTTTTTATCGGCTAAGGCTTGATACACGTAATCCATCGTCGCTTGATTGTTTTTCAGACTGGCATAACCATCTCGAAAACGGAAAATTGGAATCATATTTAACGCTTCCAAGCATTTGCGGTAAAAAGGTTTCGCAAAAAGATCGCCCCGTGTGATGAAATTGATTTCCACCTCTTGCAATACGCAGGCTAATGTAATCGGTTCGCAAAAAGCAGTTGGATGATTGGACGCGATTAACATGGGTTTGCCGACAGGTACTTTTTCTGCACCTGAAAAATATATTTTTCGATAAAAAACTTTTAAAGCAAGGGTTCCCAAAGGACGTGCGATGTAATATAACATATTGGTTTCAAACTAAATATATAATAAAATGAATTTGAATTTTGGAAAGAAATTTCCCAAACAGTTGATTTTTTTACGCACAAATGTAAAAAATCTTTTTATTTTCGCGGTATGAATCCAGGAGAAAAATACTTAATCGTTTTAGGCGGCGCAACCGCTTCGGGCAAAACGGGACTCGCTATCGCATTGGCGCAACATTTTAAAACAGCGATTGTATCTGCCGATAGTCGGCAGATTTATCAAGAATTGAATATTGGTACGGCAAAACCGACGGCGGAAGAATTGGCTGCTGCCAAACATTATTTGGTTGGACACGTCTCTATCCAAAATGATTATAATGTGGGTCGATTTGAACAAGAAGCCATGAGTGCTTTAAATGAAATATTTTTAAAACAAAATATAGCTATTTTGGCGGGTGGAACGGGTTTGTACATTCGCGCTGTGTGTGAAGGTTTGGATGAATATCCAACGATTGCCCCCCAAATTCGGTTGGATTTGGAACAACTTTTTGCGGAGGAAGGTATTGTTGCATTACAAAATGAATTGAAAATCAATGATTTAGCTTATTTTGAAAAAGTAGATTTGAATAATCCACATCGATTGATACGGGCTTTGGAGATTTGTCGCGGTACGGGGAAGCCGTTTTCGGCATTTCAAAAAAAACAAAAAGAAGCGCGCCCTTTTAAGCCTATTTACATTTTAACCGATTTGGATAGAGCTTTTTTGTATGAACATATCAATCAACGAGTGGATAGGATGTTGGCAACTGGACTCTTGGAAGAGGCTCAACAATATGAACCTTTTCGAGTTTTAAATGCGTTACAAACCGTTGGTTATCAAGAGTTTATGGATTATTTTGATGGAACATGTGATTTAAAAACAGCGATTGATAAAGTCAAACAACATACACGGAATTACGCTAAACGACAAGTGACTTGGTTTAAAAAAGAAACGCATTGGCAACGGTTTCATCCTTTGGCGGTGCAAGACGTGATTGATTTTATCCAACAAAGCATGACTCATAAGTAGTGCTTTAAGTTAATAGTTCTGAATTAGGATTTTTAGGATAATTTGGATTCAATTGGGATTGATTTTTAAGATTTTATCCTAAAAATCCTCATTCAGAACCGAAAGAACAGCAATTTCCGCTTTGGAAAATTCTTGAAATAGGATGCTTATGATTTCAAAGATTTTAAGGATATTTTCAGTTAAAGAGCGCAAATTTCAACTCAAAAGATCCTTTTTATCCTTCCAATCATAAGCATCCTATTTCAACCATTTCCAAGATGCTTATGATTTCAAAGATTTTAAGGATATTTTCAGTTAAAGAGCGCAAATTTTAACTCAAAAGATCCTTTTTATCCTTCCAATCATAAGCATCCTATTTCAACCATTTCCAAAACGAAAATTGCTGCCTAAGAAGGTCTTTTTCCACCAATCAATAGGATTCAATGCGATGCAAAAAAAACTCTACTATAAAGGTCTCTATGGCGATAACTCCATTGAATTTGTGGAGGGATTGATACATGTGCATCCATTTGGCGTTATCGGGAAACGCTATGCGGGTAAGGTGAACCTGCATGCACATAATAATATATTCCAAATATTTATCATTGAATCAGGAACTACTGAACTCCAATATGATGAACATGTTTATGAAATTACAGCGCCAGCTTTTATGACCATTCCTAAAAATGTAGCGCATGGATTTCATCATAAAGACGAGGTAAGTGGTTGGATTATTAGCCTTTCCGATGCGGTATTGGAGCATTTATTACAGCGAGAAGCTGATATTATGATGGAAATTGATGCCATTCATATCAGTACATTTGACCCGCAAGAAGAAAGATTAGTGGCGGTTTATAAAACGATGAAACGTTGTATTGAGGAATATCGCAATAACTTGGCGGGTAAACAATTGATGTTGGGCAGCCTTGTAAGTCAATTGATTGTGCAATTACACCGTTTGCCGTTAGAAACCACTCAATTGTCGCCTTCCTCTGATAATACGAGTAAAGTTTATTTCAGGCGTTTTATGCAACTCATTAAAAGTACCCATTCTTTTAAAAAAACGGTTGAAGCCTATGCCGATGAGCTGCATATTTCGCAAGGTCATTTGCGGCGCATTTGCCAAACGATTGCAGGCGAAACCCCCAAAGATGTTATCACCCATTATTTTATTCGGAGCATTCCAAGGGCATCAACCACCGTAAACCTTCGATTTGCCTCAAAGCCTATCCTGCTATTCAGAAGATAGAAGCGATTATCGTGGATTTACCAACGGTGCGCCCACATCATTTGTCGATGACGGTGATGCAAAAACAAACGATGGTCATCATCCGCTTAGGGTGTAGCGATGGAATTGAAGGGATTGGGGAAGCTACAACGATTGGCGGGTTGAGTTATGGCGAAGAATCGCCCGAAAGCATGAAGTTGAATATTGACACCTATGTTACGCCTTTGTTGTTGGGTACGAATGCGAGCAATATCAATTGGGCAATGAAGGTGTTGGATAAACACATCAAAGGCAACCGAATTGTGAAATCGGGTATTGAAACGGCTCTTTTGGATGCACAAGGCAAACGTTTAGGCGTTTCAGTTGCCACTTTATTGGGCGGTGCGGTGTCGGATACCTTGCCTGTTTTATGGACGTTGGCGAGTGGCGATACCCAAAAAGATATTGAAGAAGCTGAAATGTATTTAGCCAATGGCAGACATAATGTTTTTAAACTCAAAATTGGTTGGCAACCGCCCGCACTGGCAATAGCGCATGTAACCGCTATTAAAAAAGCATTGGGCAATCGGGCAAAAGTGACGGTGGATGTCAATCAGGCTTGGGCGGAAAGTACGGCAAAAAATGGGATTGCAGCCCTTCAAGATGCGGGAATTGATTTGATAGAACAGCCGATTGCCAAAGAAAATATCGAAGGTTTGGCTCGATTAACCCAAATGTTTCGTGTGCCGATTATGGCAGATGAATCCCAAAGTGATTTACAAGAGTCGTTCAAATTGGCAAAATTACGTTCCGCAGACGTGTGGGCATTGAAAATTGGCAAAGCGGGCGGTTTATACAATGTGTTGAAAGCGGCGGCGATTGCCGAAGCTGCGGATATTAGCCTTTATGGAGGGACGTTATTGGAAGGCACGATTGGTTCGGTTGCGTCGGCTCATGCGTTTAGCACTTTGAATACGATGTTGTGGGGTACGGAATTGTTTGGTCCGTTATTACTCACGGATGATATTGTCATCAATCGGGTAGAATTTTCAAATGCCCGTATGCGTTTGCCACAAGGGGCAGGTTTGGGCTTGGAGTTGGATTTGGATAAACTCGATTTTTATAGACGGGATGGAAAAAAGCGAATCATCGTTTTGTAAAAAGTCTGAATTAGGATTTTGTGGATTTTTAGGTTTTTTTTGTACAAAAAATCTTAAAAATCCACAAAATCCAATAAATCCTAATTCAAACAATCGCATTTTAACAAAATTTTTATCATTTAATTTGTAATTACAATGCTATTTCAGGTAGAAATGACCGTCAATATCCCTTTTAACATGGATAAAGATTATGTCAATGTTTTAAAAGAAAAGGAAAAAGCGATGTCCCAAGCCTTGCAACGCAGTGGCAAATGGGTGGATATCTGGCGCGTTGTAGGCAAATATGCCAATATCAGCCTTTTTAATGTTGAAAATCCCGGCGAATTGCACGATATTTTGAGCCAATTACCCTTATTTCCGTTCATGGACGTGAAGGTGACAGCCCTTTGTCAGCATTATTCCGCTATTAAAAATATTGATAAACCCATTGCTGCCCCTTCGAGTGTTGCCTCTAATGGGGCTTCCCAGAATGGCAGTGCATCCAATCATCCTTCCAATAAAAAAGAAGTTATGACAAGACCTCAATTAGACGCGCTTCTGGCTAAAATTGAAAGTACCGAAGACGCAAAAAAAGGCAATCCGCGTGTCAAAACCATTGTCAACCGAATCGTTCGGGATTTATTCTATACGATAGAGGATTTGGACATTCAACCTGATGAATTTTGGACGGCGATGGATTATTTAACCCAAGCGGGTCAAAATAATGAATGGGGACTGATTGCTCCCGGACTTGGTATTGAGCATTTGCTCGACCTGCGGATGGATGAAGCAGAAGTACAAGCCGGACTGACGGGCGGTACACCCCGCACGATTGAAGGACCCCTTTATGTAGCAGGCGCACCTGTCGTCAGGGGTTTTGCTCGGTTGGATGATGGAACAGAGGAAGACAAAGGTGAAATTGTATTCATGCAAGGTCAAGTGTTTGATACACAGCAGAAGCCGATTCCGTATGCCCAAGTGGAAGTTTGGCATGCCAATTTGCAAGGTTTTTACTCCTTTTTCGGACCCCCACAAACGCCTTTTAACTTGCGTCGAACCATCATCACCGATGAAAACGGACGGTATCAATTCCGCAGCATTATGCCAAGTGGTTATGCCGTACCGCCGAATGGTTCAACCGATGTTTTGTTACAGGCTTTAGGTCGTCATGGAAATCGCCCTGCGCATATCCACTTTTTTGTAACGGCAAAAGGGTATCGCAAATTGACCACCCAAGTCAATATTGATGGAGACCCGTATTTGTGGGATGATTTTGCTTTTGGTTCGCGGGAAGGTTTGGTGCCGCCTGTCAAACGCATTACGAATATAGCAGAAGCTCAATTGAAATATGGTATCAACCGAAAAGTGGCTTCGATTGATTTTAATTTTAATATGCACCCTGAAAAAACAGGCGTATTTAAAACCGATGTCGAAAGAGCGCATAAACCCGCAGATGCTTAATGTTTTGTAAAATTTAAATGGTAAGAATATGAAAAATAGCATGACAAAAGCCAAGCTCCAATCGATGGTTCGAGACGACCCAAAGACGGGGCAATACCAATACAAACGTGAAATCTTTACCAATGAGGAGTTGTTCGAGTTGGAAATGAAGCACATTTGGGAAGGCAATTGGGTTTATTTGGCGCATGAAAGCCAAATCAAGGAGGTGAATGACTATTTTACGACTTATATTGGTCGTCAACCAGTAGTCATTACCAAAAATAAAAGCGGTGTATTGAATTGCCTTATCAATGCATGCAGCCATCGCGGGGCGATGTTGTGTCGTTACAAAAAAGGGAATAAAGCTACTTTTACCTGCCCTTTTCATGGTTGGACGTTCAATAATTCGGGCAAACTCTTGAAAGTAAAAGACCCTCATGATGCGGGTTATCCCGAACAATTCAATTGTGATGGTTCGCATGATTTGAAAAAAGTAGCCCGTTTTGAGTCTTACAAAGGTTTTTTATTTGGGAGTTTGAACGCAGATGTCAAACCGTTGGCAGAGCATTTGGGCGAGACGACCAAAATGATTGATATGATTACGGACCAATCTCCACAAGGTTTGGAGATTTTGAAAGGCACTTCGTCGTATATTTACGAAGGCAATTGGAAACTCCAAGCGGAAAATGGGGCAGATGGCTATCATGTCAGTGCCGTGCATTGGAATTATGTAGCCACCACGAATCGCCGCAAAACGGGTGAATCCAAATCCGAAATCAAGGCAATGGATGCCAGCAAATGGGCAAAGCAAGCGGGTGGATTCTATGCTTTTGAACATGGGCATATCCTCTTATGGACGGCTTGGGCAGACCCAACGAATCGCCCTGCGTACGCTCAATTGGCGGAATGGACTGAAAAATTTGGCGAAGCCAAAGCGCGGTGGATGGTTGGCAATTTGCGGAATTTATGCCTTTATCCCAATGTATTTGTGATGGATCAGTTTAGTACGCAAATCCGAATGTGGCGACCTATCAGTGTCGATAAAACGGAAGTGACGATTTACTGTTTCGCGCCGATTGGGGAATTGGGTGAAAGTCGAGCGCATCGGATTCGGCAATATGAAGATTTTTTCAATGCGAGTGGAATGGCTACGCCAGATGATTTGGAGGAGTTTAGAGCTTCTCAAAGTGGTTTTGCGGCGCGGAATATGGAATGGAACGACATCTCTCGGGGGGCGAAACATTGGGTCGAAGGAGCCGATGAAAATGCTCAAAGTATCCATATGAAACCCTTGTTGAGTGGGGTTAAAACCGAAGATGAAGGTTTGTTTATGGTGCAACATAAGTATTGGATGGAGCAAATGGTAGAAGCCATTACGGAAAAATAACGCGTTTAGACTTTGCGTCGGGGGGATACAATGGGAACACGGATGACGCGGATTGGGCGGATTCGCACGGATTTTTTTTGAAATTGCGTGCCCAATTTAGGAAAAGTCCGTGCAAATCCGCCAAATCCGCGTCATCCGCGTTCCCATTGTATCGCAAAATCACCCGACGCAAAGTATAGACTTTAAATGCTATCAAAAATGAATGATTTTTTAAAAATACAGGCTTTTCTTTTCGCCGAAGCAAGAGCCTTAGACGATAGACAATTTGATGAGTGGTTGGAATTTTATCACCCAGATTGTCCCTTTTATATGCCGAGTTGGGACGATGATGACCAATTGACAACCGACCCACAATCGGAAATGTCATTGATTTATTATGCCACCCGTTCAGGCATTGAAGACCGCGTTTTTCGCATCAAAACGGAACGTTCCAGTGCGAGTATGCCCGAACCGCGTACCAACCACAATGTTCACAACATCGAAATTATGGGAACCAAAGGCAATGAAATTCAATTGCGTTTCAATTGGACCACCCATAGTTTTCGGTATAAAGTGGTGGATGTTTATTTCGGTACGTCGTTCTACACGTTGGTTCCAAACGGCGATAGCTTTTTAATTACGAATAAAAAAGTAATACTTAAAAACGATTATATACGGCAAGTGATTGACGTATATCACCTTTAACCCTTTCGGATTTCGGTAATCATTCCGAAATCCGAAACTTGACAGCTTCTTATGGCAACGATTGCTTTAAATTTTGAAGACGGCTACACCCGCATTATCAAGGGGCGTGCGGGTGATACGGTAGCGAATGCAGCCTTTGGCGCGAAAATTAATATCCCTTTGGATTGCAATGATGGGGTTTGTGGCACTTGCAAATGTCGTGTTAGAAGTGGTAGCTTTGATATGGGTGATAACTATATTGAAGATGCCATTACCGACCAAGAAATCGCACAAGGCTTTGCGTTAGCCTGCCAGATGGTTCCACAATCGGATATGGTCATTGATATTTTGGCAAGTTCAGCCGTTTGTAAAGTTAAAAATGAAACTTTTGCTGCGACGATTCAAAAGAAAGAATTTTTATCGACTGAAATTGTAAAACTCACGATGAAAGCAGTTGATGGGCGCAAAATCACTTATTTGCCCGGTCAATACGCCCATATTGAAATTCCTCATTCAGGTGGCAAAACCCGTTGTTTTTCGTTTAGTGGTGTTACTGGTACGGATACTTTAGAATTTATCATTCGGATTTTGCCGGATGGTTTATCGTCCAATTATCTTAGAACCCATGCTCATGAAGGCGAAACGCTTTCTATAACGCTGCCATTCGGTCGTTTTTACTTACGCGACATCACTGCGCCCACCTTGTTTTTTGCGGGTGGAACAGGTATTGCCCCTTTTTTGGCGATGTTGGAACGCCTTCATACAACAGGCGGTGTCAAACACCCGATTCACCTATTCTATGGTGCAACTACGGATGAAAATTTGGTAGAGTTAGCGCGTTTGGATGCTTTTAAATCCAAACTCCCCTTTCAATATCAAACCTGTGTTTCCAATGAAAAATCGGAAAAACACGCACAAGGATTTGTAACTCAATGGATTGATAAAAAAGTTTTGGGTACAACCGCTTATGATATGTACATTTGCGGTCCCCCACCAATGGTTGATGCCGTTAAAAAGAGCATCCAAATGGAAGGAATCCACTCCATCCATTTTTATGAAGAAAAATTTATGACTTAGCTAAACCCCGTTTTTAAAATAAATGGACAAAATATTTCCCAATCGGTTCAAAGATAAAGTGGTAGTGGTGACGGGTGCAGGGCAGGGCATTGGCAAAAATGTCGCTTTGCGCATCTGCCAAGAAGGTGGTTCGGTGGTCTTTGTAGATCGCGCCACCACCGTAGAAACCGTTGTGAGTGAAGCCCGATTTCAAGGTTTGAAGGCATTAGCAGTGCGGGCTGATTTGGAAAAGTACGAAGGTTTTTTGAATACGTTTAAAACAGCCCATGCTTTTTTTGGTAAAATAGATATACTAATTAACAATGTAGGCGGTACGATATGGGCAAAACCGTACCATGAATATCAAGAAACCGAAATTGTTGCGGAGATAAATCGTTCTCTTTATCCTACGATGTGGGGTTGTCGGGCGATTTTACCCTATTTTTTGGCACAAAAGGGCGGTGTTATTGTCAATGTTTCGTCGATTGCGACCAGAGGCGTGAATCGAGTGCCTTATGCCGCCTCCAAAGGGGGCGTAAATGCCTTGACCGCTTGTTTAGCCCTTGAATATTCAGAAAACAATATTCGGATTAATGCGATTGCCACAGGTGGCACGGAAGCACCACCGCGCCTTGTCCCCCGAAACGAGCATCCGCAAACACCGCAAGAGAAAATTTGGTATCAACAAATCGTGAATCAAACCATTCAGTCTGCCTTGATGAAACGATATGGCACGATGGATGAACAAGTTGCCGCGATTCTCTTTTTAGCTTCCGATGAAGCGTCCTATATTACAGGAACGGTATTGCCTGTGGGTGGTGGGGATTTGGGGTAATCCATGCAAACTTTGGAGTTTCAGCAGTTTCCGATTTGGAAAATTTTCGAAATAGGATGCTTCTGATTTTAAAGATTGGAAGGATGTTCTCATTTGCGTTCTTCAACTGAAAACATCCTTCCAATCTTTGAAATCAGAAGCATCCTATTTCTAACGATTCCCAAAGCGGAAA
>JAAFJT010000092.1 GCA_013298955.1 Chitinophagales bacterium | reverse complement strand
TATTAGATTTTCATCCCAAAAAAAGGCGCGATACGGTGCGTCTCCAAACAACTGTTGATACGCCTTGCCCAGAAACATTGAAAATACAAATAGTTTTAAAATAAAATTTGTCATTACAAATTTAGGTTCTATAAGCATTTCCTTATCCGTACATTGAGCTTCTGCTAAAGGTTAAGTCGTTGAAAGAAATAAAAGAATCGATTCCAAGGGATACTTACTAAAAGGTTGATATTCAAGATAGTAGAACGTTTGGAGGGCTTTAGCTTTAAAACCTTCCAAACGTTGTTGGGTTGTCGGTTCTTTAAATAGAACTGCTTAGTGGAAAATAAAGGTGGAACAAGTTTCGGAAACGGAAATTGGTTTTAAAAAATTGCTTTCCGAAAATTACGCCGATAAAACCGCCACTTTTGTATCCATCATTTGCAAAAACGAATCAAATAAGTATCTTGCATCATGTGGACCGGGCGATGCTTCGGGATGATATTGCACTGAAAACGCTTTATGTTGTTTCAAACGAATGCCTTCAATGGTATCATCATTTAAATTTCTATGTGTAATTTCAATAGAATCAGCCATTTCGAGGATTACTTTGGGGTCGACTCCAAAACCATGATTTTGACTCGTGATTTCGCCGCGCCCTGTTTGAAGGTTCAAAATCGGGTGATTGATGCCGCGATGTCCATTGTGCATCTTATAAGTCGGCACGCCAACCGACAATGCCAACAATTGATGCCCGAGACAAATCCCAAAAACGGGGGTATCCGTTTTCAACATTTCTTGTACGGTTTTCACCGCATAATCCATTGAAGACGGGTCTCCAGGTCCATTCGACAAAAAATAGCCATCTGGTTGCCAAGCCTTCACTTTGGATAAAGGCGTTTTCGCAGGAAACACCTGTACGTAACAATCTCTATCCGTAAAATTGGTCAAAATGCTCTTTTTTACCCCATAATCATACACCGCAACCTTGTATTTTGCCTTTGGATTGCCTAAAAAATAGGGTTTTTCAGTGGTCACTTTCGACGAAAGTTCCAAACCTGACATATCAGGTACGGCATCCAATTGTTTTTTAAGTTCGTCCAAATCAAAGATTTCGGAAGAAATAATACAATTCATCGCGCCTTTGCTGCGAATGTGGCGCACGATTGCCCGCGTATCCACATCGCAAATCGCAACCAAATGATTATTTTCAAAATACGTTTGAATATCTTGGTCGGCGCGGGTGCGCGAATAATTAATATTAAAATTTTTGCAAATAAATCCAGCAATTTGAATACCTTTGGATTCTGATTCAGCATGTCGAATCCCGTAATTGCCGATATGCGCGACAGTGGCAATCATCACCTGACCATAATAAGATGGGTCTGTGAAAATTTCTTGATAGCCAGTCATACCCGTATTGAAACAGATTTCGCCCGTAGCAGTGCCGATTTTGCCCGCCGCCGTGCCGTGATACACCGTTCCATCCGCCAAAAGCAAGATAGCACTCGGTTTTAAAACATTTTTTTGCAAGATGTTTTCCATTGTCGAAGTGATAATTAATTTGGAGGACAAAGGTAAATCTTTTTCCGTAGAACCTTGTAACTTTGTTCCTAAAATTTATTTTCTATGCGCGAAACACAATTTATCCGCCAAAATGAACAAAAATGGGCGGGTTTTGAGGAGCTTTTGGGTGAAAAATCGCCTGAAGCGGCTCCATTACATGATATGTTTGTGCAGGTCACAGATGACTTGGCGCATGCACAGACGTTTTATCCGTCGCGCAGGGTGCGGGCGTACTTGAATGGTTTGGCACAAAATGTTTTTACACGCCTCTATCAACGGCGGCGGTCGCCTGTGCAAGCATTTGGAAAACGATTTAAACACTTATTGTTGGAAAAATTGCCACAAGTCGTGTATGAGTCACGCCGCGATTTCACGGTTAGCGTCATTTTGTTTCTCATAGCTTGGCTGATTGGCGCATTTTCGAGTTATATGGACACCGAATTTCCCAAAATCGTCTTGGGCGAAGGGTATGTGCGCATGTCTATCGAAAATATGAAGTCGAATGACCCGATGAAAGTCTATAAAACATCGCCCCATTTTGATATGGCTGGTTACATTATGTTAAATAACATATTTGTAACATTTAGATATTTTGTCATGGGTATCTTTTCGGGCATCGGTTCTGCGGCGTTGATGATGTATGAAGGGGTTCGATTGGGCGCGTTTTTTGAACTTTTTCGGCAAATGGGGCATTGGAAAGAGGCACAATTGACCGTTTGGATGCACGGCGCGTTGGAAATTTCGGCGATTATTATCGGCACGGCGGCGGGCATTACGATGGGCAAAGGTTGGCTTTTTCCGGGTACGTATTCAAGGTATCAATCGTTCAAACGGGCTGCCAAACGCGGTATCATTATCATGGCGGGTGTAACTATTATGCTGATTTTCGCCGCGCTGATTGAAGGCTTTGTAACGCGTTATACGCAACTCAATGATGTCGCTCGCGGCTTATTTATATTGAGTTGTTTTGCGAGTATCTTGTTTTATTACGGTTGGTATCCGCATTATAAGGCAAAACAAGGTTTTGCCGCGCCTTTGGAAGATACGCCTATCGGAACGGATGTGACGCATTCGTTTGATTACAGTCAAATTAGAGATTCGGGTCAAGTATTTGGCGATACATTTGCTTATTTCCAAAATAATCTCGGTTTTTATTTTAAAATAAGTACTTTTTGCAGTTTTTTATTTTGTGTAATTCTTTTCGTAACATATGGAAAAGCTGCACACGACTTATTTAAAACCGAAACAGGGGAACTCATTTGGATACGCCTTTTGGCACAATGGGATGTATTAGGTCAATTTTTCAATTTGAAAAAAGCCACTTATACGTTACCGATTTTGAATGCCGTCATTTATACCTGTTTGGGTATGGTGACATTTCGCAAGTTGTATCAAGGCGAACCGCAAGCAATTCCTAAAACATTATTGCAAAATAGTATGAATGTAATTCAAATATTTATCATCAATTTGATGATAAGTAGTTTGAATATGCAGCATCCGTTTATTAATTTTGTCGTATTATTTTTTGTTTTACCCTTTTTTGTATTAGGACAATATGCCATTTATCGGACGAATGTACCTTTGTGGACGGGTTTACAGATAGGTTTTACCCAATTTTTCGGACGGATGGGTTTATGCCTACCCGTGCAAACGTTGTTAGCCCTGTTTGGAGGCTTGATTTTCACGTTTTTAAATTCTGCGCTTTTATGGACGTATTATGATATTATTGGATGGAATTTGAATCTCGCCTTATCGCTCAAAAATAAAATCGCTTTATGGTTGACGATTGGGACAGGCGCATTTATCGTGTTTTTATTTATGAACCTAATGATAACAGCAAGTGTGATAGCGTATTACACCTTAATAGAAATTAATGAAGCGACTCAATTAAAACAACGCATTCAAAAAATAGGGACGGCGCGTAAAATACGCGGTCTCGCAAGAGAATAATTTGAAAACTGAATCAGGAATTAGGGAATAAAAGGATGCGTTCGCGTCCTTTTATTCCCTAATTCCTGATTCAAAAAAAATCCAATACTCCATCATAAAACAAAATTTTTAATATGAAAAGCATTGTTATTCAATTACTTTGCTGGTTTTTACCAATGATAGCAGGGGCGCAAGGCTGCTTGCTTATAACAGACTATGATAGTTTGCCTGTTTTCACGCCCGACACGATGAAAACGCGTTCGGCTCCCCTTCCGCAAGCACATTCCATGAAAAATCGATGTCCGCCTGTTCGAGACCAAGGCGATTGCAACGCTTGCTGTCCTTGGGCAGTCGGCTATTATGGTATGAGTATTTTGCATAATTTGAAAGATACGCCCTATTCGCCCTATTTCGTATGTGAAAAAACGGGCAAGTGTGATATAGGCATGAATCCATTGGAAGCCTATACCATCATGGCGACGACGCTGGTGCCTGATATTGCGGATACGCCGCCGTGTACGAATTTACCTTGTTGTAAAACGAGTGTCAGGGAAATTTTACCTTTAAGATTAGAAAGTTTGAAAACACCCGACTTATTTAAAATCGCGTTGGCAGACAATCGCCCCATTATTTTGGTCTTAGACCTCAGTACTGTGAGCGCGCAGCCGACACAAGATAATGGTTATCAATGGATTATTACTACTTTTAATAAACCTGAAAAGCGAAAATTGCATGCCGTTTGTGTCATTGGTTACGATGAAACCAATGATTCGGTTGAAATTGTCAATAGCAGGGGGCTGACATGGGGGAATAAAGGTTTTGCTAAGATTAATTTTGAATATCTTTTTCCCAAATATGATGACTTGTCAAAAATGAATATGCAGGCATTTGTGTTGCCAAAGTCAAACTAAACGCTAACCTTTGGAGGGTTTCAAACCCTCCAAAGGTTAGCGTAATTATTTTTGTCATTTCACGAAATAGAAAATTTTTTAAAAGCATGAAAAAAATCTCAATTATGAGCTGGGCAATGTTTTGTTTGCTTGGTTTGAATCAGTGTACAACCAATCAATGTTCGGTTCGAGAACAGTATGCGCAAAATATTTTAGCACAAATGGGCAAAAATGCCCACATTTCTCCTGAGCGTATCTTGCGACAAGCCGTGCAAGAACTCGAAAAATGTCCCAAGCCCAGTGAAAAATCGAAAGCATTGATGGCAAATTGTCATCATCAAATGGGTGTTTTGGTGGAAGATTCCTCTGCTTTGTTGGCTTCACAACATTATATTGACGCGGTGCGCCTTGCGGATGTTTCGGATAAAAAAAATCTGACTGTGTATCAACATGCGTTAGCCCGCACTTATATCGGCTTACAAGATTTGGAACAAGCGGAACTACTTTTGAAAAAAATTAAGCATAAATTAACCGAATTTCCTTTGTTAGAAGGCAGATTGGCGTATAACAAGATTTACCCGCCTTACAATGGGGGCAAAAAAACGTTGGAAAAAGCCATTGAAGCATTTGAAAGTTTCCTTAAAGACAAACAAGTGACTCCTGCGATGCGTTCTGTGGCGTATTATGAAGCGGGTTTGGCGTATTGGAAATTGGAAAATCAGCCCAAGGCGCAACAATATTTTGATGCCGTGCGATTTACCGATAGATTGCCGCAAAATGCGTATTATGATATGGCAAGTTTTCGTTTAGCGAAAGGTGATACGATACGCGCTAAACAATTGTTAGACAATGGTTTAGCGTGTAATTTGAATCATGCTGACTATATGTATTATTATGGTCAATTTGAATTAGACGCATTGCGCAAAAAGTATAATTATAATTTATTAACCAATTATCAATGCAGTGACCGCGATGTTTTGGCAACGGCTTCTGCGATTGCTTCTTTTAAAAAGGCTTATTCCAAAAGTAAGAAAAATGATTTAAGCGTAACTATCTGTAAATCATTGATTTGGGCAGAGCATTTTGCCAATGTTGTCCCTTCTATTCCTTTATCGGCACTGCCCGAATCGTTGTTGAACGATGATAATTCAGAAGCTGCTTTTTATGTGGGTATTTCGGCGGCAAACGAAGGAAAGTTGGAAAAAGCCTTGATGAAGTTTAAAAAAGCGAGTGAAAATAAATTTATGCCCAATAATATTCGGGCAATGAGTTATTTTTGGCAAGGACTTTTGGAAAATGAACCACCTGTATCTATTTGGAATCAGGCAATCCAATTTTATCCCAATTATCCCGACGCGCTCTACAAACGCGGCGAGTTTTACACGGAAGAAACGCAATTAGCGGACACGAATAAAGTGAATCATTATCAACTCGCTTTGCAGGATTTTGAATCGGTTTTAAATTTAAACCCGCTTTTTTGGCAGGCGCACCTCCAAAAAGGGATTATTTATGCCGAAAAAAAACAATATCAAAACGCGCTTCAATCGTTTGAATTTTTAATTCAAAAAATCAAAAATGCGCCTACGGAAACACATAACACCTTGAAAACCAATGCAAATTTAGGCAAAGGCATTGTTTTATATCGGCGGAGTAGAGAGGCGGAGGCACAAAAAAATGATAGAAAAGAAGCCATCAATTGTTTGAAATACGCGTTTGCGGAATCCGATACGACGACTGCTAAAACGGCTTATGAACGGCGGCGTTTTACGGCAACATATTATTTATATAAATTATATCAAGACAAGCAAAATGAGGAAACCTTTAAATATGTAGATTATTTAAAACAATATTTTGAGCGTTTTAAAACCGAAAGTAAGTTGACAGCGCGGGAAAAACGCCTTATCAAAGGGATTGAGGTCGAATTAGGGCAACAATTGGAAGCCTATTGGGTGAATCCGTTGTTGCACACGCAGGATGATACGTTGGTTTGGTATCAAAATAAATTAGATTTGAAATTGCGGATTCAGTCTTTTTATCCCTTGAAAGATTTTGAATTTAAATTAGATGGAAAAGTCATTGATGATAAATTGCCTAATGGTTTATATACGACGAATTTGAATTTTCCAAAAGATACGACGTATAAATTGGAAATTAGTTTGAAAAACAAGCTCAAATCGTTCCAAACCACTCAATATATCACCGTAGATTCTAAAAAAGATACGTTTCAATGGACACGCAAGTATGCTTTGGTGATTGGTAACAATAGTTACACAGAATGGGGCGTGTTGCAAAATGCAGTGAATGATGCTAAAATCGTGAAAGAATTTTTAGAAAAAGCGGGTTTTAAAGTGCGTTTTGAGGAAAATGTGGATAGTGAGCGTTTGAAAACAGCTTTATTATCGGTGAAAGATTCTTCGGAAAACTATGATTTAACGATGTTATATTACGCAGGACATGGGTTTAACACGGGCGGCAGCAATTATTTAGTGCCTACGAATGCTTCTAAAACGACTCCAAAAGCAGCTTCTTTTGATACAAAAAGTTTATTTCAATCCGTTTATCGGTATTGGGTGCAGCCTGTGAACAAGGCGCGGAGTAAAGGGAAGGCGTTTGTGTGGCTTTTCGATGCCTGTCGTGAGGAAATTGAGGATGCATCGGATTGTGGGAATTTGAATTTGGATTTAAATCGAGAACAATTGTTGCCCAATACGGTGATTCTTTCGACGGCAGCTTTGGGACAAACGGCATCGGATGTGAATCCGTGTAAAATGGGGATGGGCAATTTTGCACCGCGTTTGCAGGAGAATTTTGATACTCAAAAAGCGGAAAATTGGAGTAAAGAAATGATACAATTATTGGATACGAAAAGTGTCGTTTTGTGCGGTGCGGATAAAAAAATGGTGCCTGTGGTTTTGAGCAATCTTTCGGTGAAAATCCTTTTGCTCGAAGCAAAATAAGAAATAAATCATTGATAATCAATTGTTTGGAGGGTTTAAAACCCCTCCAAACACTATTAGAATACCTATCTTATTGACAAAGATTTGCTGCTATTTTGCCGCCGCCATCTATTGGCAAACCACCGATTGGGCGTTTATGCATGGCTGCTGGGCGAATTTCCACCCGCCGATTTTTCGCTTGTCCTTCAACAGATCCATTGGGCGCAATCGGTTTCGTACTACCAAAACCGACCGCTATCAATCGGTCACAGGCAATACCGCGTTTGACCAACGCTTGCGTGACCGAAAGAGCGCGTTTTTCACTGCGTTGCTGTCCATCGGGAATCGATTCGGCTCGTTCAAAATGACCTTCAATGCGCAAAGTACTAATATAATTTTTTTTATTCATGTATAAAGCAATGGCATCTAATATTTTATTCGTTTCAGTATCTATTGTTACTTGGTCGGCGGTATCAAACAGAATCACGCCCGGCAAGACCAATCTGCCATTTTCAACAATAAAATCAGGTGCTTGCGCCCTGACAGGTGCGCCCCACTGCAACAGTAGGCAACAGCAAAAGCTCCAATAAAGGTATTGTGGTTTCATTTTACAATAGGATTTTTAGTTGTTTTTATTGAAAAAGTTAAAAGACTGTCTGTTGGAAAACGCTTTTCAAGCGACTTTGTTATCTGGAAATCACTGCCAAAAAGTTTTTTTTGGGCAATTCAAACAAAACAAAACACACCCGTCCACCGAAATCCTTTTTTCTATTCAAAACAGTATTACCGCGCAACTTAGGTTACTTATTTTAATGATTTAAAATACGCATCTTTTTTGTTTTTTATGTAACGACTTACCTAAGCCGAACTATCAAGCAGTTTCCGCAATTCCTATCCTCATTTACACTAAAAAATCAAAAAATACGTTTTGCCTATCGAATAATCTTTGTCATCACCTATTTTAAACATTTCCGCATTCATGAAGTTTGCTCTAAAATTGGTTGGTTTCACGGCATGTATGGCTTGGTCTGCAACCGCATCTGCACAAGATGACGCATTTCCCGACTATTCCACCATGCCCGCGCCTGGGACATCCGCACCCGCATCGAGACCTGCAACCACGACGACGACCAGTACACCCCGTCCCGCAACCCCGAATACAGGCGGCGGTAACAAAGTACCCTCAAATGTGAAAATCGAAGCCTTGAGAACCAATGGAGGTGCGCCAAAACCAGACCCAGATGCGCCTTTGGATGGAATTGTGCAAAAAAGTACGATTTTGGAAAAACAAACCTTGCCCTACGAAGGTATTCGGGAAGCCGACATTATGTGGGAAAAACGGGTTTGGCGTGTGTTAGACGTGCGCGAAAAAATGAATTTGCCGTTTAGTTATCCTGAAGAACCGTTTATCACCATCGTCATGGACGGGGTGAAGGATTCTACGTTGCGGGCGTATAGTATCGAAGATGATAAATTTCATCACCGATTGTCTGCAAGAGAAGTGATGACTTTGGGTAGCAGCATTGATACGATTCCGTATTTCGACCCTAATACTTTTGAACAAAAATATCGAGTGGTCGAAAATAAAATGGATGCGGAGTCGGTTAAACGCTTTCGGATGAAGGAAGTTTGGTTTTTTGATAAAGAAGCCTCTGTTTTAAAAGTGCGGATTTTGGGTATCGCACCCTTGAAAGACCAAACGGATGAAGCGGGTAATTTTTTGTATGAACAGCCTTTATTCTGGATTTATTATCCCGATTGCCGCGAATATTTTGGCAAGCACCGTGTTTTTGCTGATAATAATGATGCGAATCCAACTTCGTGGGAAGATTTGTTTGAACAACGCCGTTTTTCAAGTTACATTTTCAAAGAATCGAATGTGTATGACCGTCGTTTGCAACAGTATTTGAGTGGTATTGATATTTTATTGGAAGGAGAGAAAATTAAACAAGACATTTTTAATTACGAGCATGATTTGTGGTCTTATTAGTATTTTTTTAAATATATTGAATACAATTTGAAGGTTCGGAAAAGAATCTTTTTGAATCAGGAATCAAATAATATTAACCCAAGTTGCGCGGTAGGGTTTGAATTAGGATTTTTAAGATGATTTGGATTCAATTGGGATTGATTTTTAGGATTTTTTAGGATGAAATCCTGAAAAAATCCTAAAAATCAATCCCAACTGAATCTTAAAAATCCCATCAATCCTAATTCAAACCCTACCGCGCAACTTAGGTTAATATTAAAAAAAAGCGTTTTGCAACAAAAAAATCGCCGCGCCCGCCAAATACCCAATCACTGCTAATCCTGCAATGGATTTCAAATACCAGAAAAAATCTATTTTCTCCATTCCCATTGCTGCTACGCCTGCCGCCGAACCAATTATCAAGCAACTCCCGCCTGTCCCTGTGCAAAATGCTAAAAATGCCCAGAAAAAATGGTCGGTCGGATATTGGCTTAATGAATACATGCCTTGCGCCGCCGCCACTAATGGCACATTATCCACTACCGCCGATAACGCACCCATGCTCAATACAATGACGGTTTCATTTCCAACATGTTGTGTCAATTGTTGCGCCATCCAAGTCAATTGTCCTGCGGATTCCAAGGCTGATACCGCTAATAGAATGCCCAAAAAGAATAAAATACTGGGCGTATCCACTTTACGAAGTGCGTGTACAACCGAAAACGCATGTTTATCTTCCTCTACTTTGCCCACATGAATCCACTCTGTTATCAACCAAATCAGCGATAATCCCAATAAAATGCCCATAAATGGGGGTAAATGTGTGACCATTTTAAAAACAGGTATCAATAACAAGATACTTACGCCTACTCCAAAAACGGCATTGCGTTCAAAAGCAGTGGTAGGCATATTATTCACATCAATATTTAAATCATTTGTTGGAACACGCACATGCCCTTTCATTTTTCGACTTATGAAGCACAAAGGCACGATTAGACAAAATAAACTTGGCACAAAAAGTTTTAAAATAATACCCATTGGACTGATTTGTCCACCAATCCACAACATTGTTGTCGTCACATCACCGAGTGGAGACCATGCGCCACCTGCATTTGCGGCAATGACGATGATACCCGCAAACTGCCATCTATCCGATTTATCTGCCATGAGTTTGCGCAAAAGCGAAACCATAACAATCGTTGTGGTCATATTATCTAAAAGAGCCGATAAAAAAAAGGTTATAATGCTAATAATCCAAATTAAATTTTTCTTTCGGGTTGTTTGAATGCGTTCCGTGATGATGTCAAAACCGTCATGTGCGTCGATAAGTTCGACAATGACCATCGCACTGAGGAGAAAAAAGAGGATTGCGGCGATGTCGCTGAGGTGTTTTTCGAGTTGTAAGTTGACGGCATGGGCATCTCCGTGCGCTAAAATATAGGTTGTCCAACATAAAACGCCTGTTAACATGGCGCTTGCGGCTTTGTTGATATGGATTTGTTCCTCGAAAGCAATGGCGCAATAACCTAAAATGAAGATTAATAATAGTATCATTAATTTTTTGCGACAAATATACAGCTAAACTTGTTGATTGGGATATAATGGACGGATTTGACGTTTTTTTTTGAATCACTTACGTAAAGTCCTATCAAAATGGGGGACTTTACGTAAGTGTTCGTAAAGTCCTAAAACTCTACCGTCAAGCCAATCGATGGAAGTAAATTGCCTGTTGCCGTATCAATCGTTTTCCAGCGATACCGTTCTACGCCATTCGCATCCAAATAAGTCGGTGCTTCCCCAATCGGATTTTTGAGTGCGTCTAACGGTCTATCCAAAATGTGAATCTCCCGCGCCACAGCATTTCCAAGTGCATTTTGAATGTCCAAATACAAATTCCAAGTTGTTTTTTTGTAAAACCACTTCTTATCGACCCGAAAATCCAATGTATTAATGGCATTTGTCCGCGCCGTATTCAACAAATTGTAATCGGGCAAAGCGCGTCCTGCCCTATCCCAAATATTTTTGATATTGGAAAATGCCGCATCTGGCGTGTAGGGCAACCCTGTTTGATACCGCAATTTCGCCCCAATTTCCCAATTTCGCCCCAATTGCTTCCCCAAAGTCAACGCTACGATGTGCCGACTATCCCATGAAGATACCACATATTGTTGTTTTTTATCTTGAAACTCACTTTTCCCAAGCGTATAAGCCACAATTCCATAAAAACCTTTGTAAAGACGTTGTTGGAATAAAAATTCTAATCCAAAACTCCGTCCTTTCGATTGCGAAACGGCTTTTTGATTGCCAATCACTCCAAAATCGCCGCCCAAATTGGCTAATACAATGCTATCCGCAGGTTGCCCCAATAAAAAAGGATAATTTTCATAACCTTTATAATAACCTTCAATCGTGATTTTGGAATCAAAAGGCGTATTGTATTCAAAACCACCCACCACATGACTGCTGCGGATGAATTTTAACGCATCTTTATTCACAAAAACATTATTTTGTTGGAAACCCATGACCGTATAAGCGGGCAATTGATAATAAATCCCTGTATTGAAATTGACCGAAAGGGCGGGCGTAAGCGCGTATGCCGCCGATAAACGCGGACTTAATTGATTCAAAGGATTACTCATATGAGTATTATAAGTCGTCCCGTCTGCGCGAATCCCGATACTTAATGTCAACCGATTGTCCAATGCCTTTTTTGCCAATTGCGCAAAAGCATTGTATTTCAACGCATTAAATGCCGATTGATAATTGTATGTGTTTTGATTTGAAAATTTTTGATATGTTTTATTGTTATATTTGACAAATTCGCTACCGACTCCATAGACCAATTTGTAATCGCCAAAACGCTGTGTTCGTTCTGCACGCGCCTTATTTTCGATTTCTTGCGAAACGTAATCTAAGATTTTTTCATTATTTGAATTATTTTTGTAATATTTATAACTCTTGTTATTCAACATATTGCGACTTAAAACGAATGTCCAATAACCTTTATCATCAAATCGTTTCCAAATCAACCCATTCGTGTAATTCCATTGCGGACTTTCGGGCAAAAAATCCAATTGATATTTTTGGGTTTCGGTTTTATTGGCAGTCGTGTCTAAGGCAAATTGATCGACCGCGCCCAAACCAATGAAGGTTAATTCATTTTTAGCATCAATTTTATGTTTGATTTTCATTTGAAACCCATTGTACGTAGGCAAAAAGGGCAATTTCAAGGCTTTAAACAAAAATTGTAAATACGACCGCCGCGCTGAAAACAAAAAAGTGGTTTTATCATTCAACGGACCTTCCGCCGTGATGCCAATATCGCTCGCGCCAACCGTTCCTTTGAAACCCCATTTGTCACTGCGCCCGTCTCGCTGCCGAAAATTGAAAACCGAACTCAACGTATTCCCGCGATTGGCAGGAAACGCGCCCGAATAAAAGTCAACTTCTTTGATAAAATCGACATTTATCAAACCGACGGGACCGCCTGACGCGCCTTGAGTCGCAAAATGATTGATATTCGGGACTTCCACATCATCCAAATAAAAGCGATTTTCATTGGGCGCACCACCGCGAATAATCAAATCGTTGCGAAAAGAAGCCACCGAAGTCACGCCCGGCAACGATTGAATCACTTTGGAAATGTCCCGATTGCCGCCCGGATTCCGCGCAATCTCCGAAATACCAATGTTGCGCAACGAAACAGGGCTTTCCTCGGTCTTGACAAACGGACTCGCTTTGACGACAACCGTTTTCATTTCTGTCGAATTTTCCTCCATTGCAAAATCCAAAACCGTTGGTTTTGAATTAGTTACCTGAATTTCGGACAATGTGATTTCTTTAAAACCGATGATACTCGCTTTGATTTGGTACAAGTTCGGAGTCAATCCCGTGATTTCGTAATTGCCATTATCGTCCGATTGTGCGCCTTGTGTCGTGCCGACAAGTTGCACCGTAGCGAAAGGCAAGGGTTCATTGTTCAAAGCGTTGGCGATACGCCCTTTGATGATGCCCGTTTGCGTAAAAGCAAAAGTGGCAGGTACTATTAGCAATAACACCAACAGTCGAGTTAAAATTTGCATGAATGGGTGATTTTTTTTGATAAATTTGCAAAAAAATCTATAACAAATGGCGATTTGTTAAGTTCAAAATTTGGTTCTTATCATCTGCAAATGCTTGAATTGGATAGCGTTGAGCAAGCAAATTTCCATAAAGTATTGTAAAAAGGACAAAAAAGCACGGTCGGGCTGAAATCGGGGTGTCTTCGCCCAATAAGCGCATCATCACGTTGAGGGCGAGGCGGAATTCGCTTTCCGCAGTGGGCGCGACAGATGATTTATCTTAAAAGCACTATTTTTGACATTCCAAATGAATGGAATCTTGATTTGAAAACCGTTTTTTAAATTTGAAAAAAAAGAATATGAAGAAGTACCTGCGAATTTTTTTCGCCCTTTGGATTCCAATGTTTGCGCAGGCGCAGGAATTGGAAACAGGTTTGCTTTTCAACGAAGAGCAATATAACGCTTTACCGCAAATGTCGGTTCCCGCGTCCGATTTAGGTTTTGAGAGTGAAGATTTGGCATCCTCGTTTAGCCTTAAATCCTATTGTCCGCGTCCAGGGAATCAAGGCGGGGTTGGTTCGTGTATGGCATGGGCATTAGGTTATGGCGCACAAACGATTGATTGGGCAAAACGCAATGGCGTGACCAACACGGCGCAAATCACTCAATCGGCTTTTGCGGCGATGTATGTCTATAACTACGTCAAAGCAAACCCCAATTCAACGTCTTGTGGCGGTTCCTTTCCCGAAGATGCTTTAAATCATGTCAAAACGAGGGGCAATGTTTTATTATCGGATTACAATCCCGATCATTGTCACGAAACGCCCCCTGCGCATTTAGACCCGATTGCTCAAAACCATAAAATCAAAGATTTCGTTTCGCTGTTCAAAACCTCCGATAGCAAGGAACGCAAATTAGGGTTTATCAAAAATGCGATTGCTCAAAGCAAACCGGTGGTGGTTTGTATGCGCCTCACGCGGACGTTTTATGCGGCAACGGGCATTTGGGACCCCGGAGCCGACCCCAATCCTTACGGGCAACATAGCCGACACGCGATGGTGGTGGTTGGTTACGATGATGCGCAAAATACCGTTGAAATCCTGAATAGTTGGGGCATGTCTTGGGGAAATGCGGGTTTTATCAAGGTCAAGTATGCTGATTTGATCACCTATTTAGATGCGGCGTTCCAAATCATTCCCGAACAACCGCAAGGACGGCAACTTCAGTTAGCGGGACAATTCGGGTTTCGGTACAGCATCAACCTCACGGGCAAACCGATGGGC
>JAAFJT010000091.1 GCA_013298955.1 Chitinophagales bacterium | reverse complement strand
AAAATCGGTTTATTATCACTAAACTTGCATTTCCTAACAAACGTATAGTGCCTTGTGAACTGGTAGAAAACCCACCTTTTTCGCCTATATCCTTGTTAATCAATTAATTAAAAATTAAAATCATTTTTAAACAGTAACCAACCGAAGTGATGATGTTGCATTTATTGTTGTTTTTCCAGAAACCTGTTGCTGCGGCAGCAGCCGTCATTGAGACCGAAAAAAGCCTTTTTGAAATTCTTTCTGAGAGTAAATTAGGATTTCTTGTCATGCTCGCGCTCCTTGCGATGTCGATTGCTGCTGTAGCGATTTTCATCAGCCGTTATTTGACGATTAAAAAAGCGAGTGAAATTGATGAAAGTTTTATGAATAATATTCGGGCGCATGTTCAAAGTGGAAATATTGGGGCAGCACGGGCGTTGTGTCAAAAAACGGATTCGCCGATTGCGCGGATGGTCGAAAAAGGATTGATGCGGATTGGAAAACCGTTGCAAGACATTGAACATTCGATTGAAAATGTCGGGCGTTTGGAAATGTATAAATTGGAAAAAAATATTAATATTTTGTCGATTATCGCAGGTGTCGCGCCCATGTTTGGGTTTTTAGGGACGATTGCGGGGATGATTCAGACGTTTGGACAACTTGCAGGGGCGACCAATCTAAGTATTGGGGCAATTTCGGGTGGTATTTATGTCAAAATGTTTACATCTGCCGCAGGTTTGATTGTGGGCATTTTTGCATTTGTCGCTTACAGCTTTTTAAATACGATGATTGACCGCATTTTGAATCGCATGGAAACTTCCACTTTTGAATTTTTGGATTTTTTGCAAGAACCAGCCAATTAAAACGGGCGTTTCAAATAAAACAAAATGGCTATACGACACCGCGAAAAAAGAGCTGCTGCCGAAGTCAATATGTCTTCTATGACGGATATTATTTTCATGTTATTAATATTTTTCATGTTGACTTCTACTTTGGTGAAATTTTTTGGTTTTGAAATCCCAGAATCGGATTCGCGCACCAATACGCCCGTCAAATTGACCGTTAATATGGAAAAATCGGGTAAAGTGACGGTCGGTGATAGGAATATTGCGTCGATGGGCGATTTGGAAAAAGAGTTGCGGAATGCAATTGCGGCTTCTCATGAGGCGGGAACGATGCCGACTGTGACGATTGCGGCGGAAAAAGGCGTGCCTTTTGGCGATGTTACAAAGGTGATGACCGTTTGTAATAATCTCAAAGCCGTCACTAAAATCGCTACGGAACCAAAAGATTAGATGGTTTAAGTGAGTGAAGGCGGATAAATTGGAACGCGGATGACACAGATTTTGCGGATTTTCGCGGATTTTTTATTGTAGTATTTTAATAAGTAGTTGAACTAAATTAAACGCACAAAACTTGCGTCAAGTTTGAAACTTGACGCAAGTTAATTTGTTGATTTTCAATTATTTACATTTTGATAGCTTATTGCTGTCCAATTATTTAGCAATGATAGTGTGTTCAAAGAATAAAAATAAAAAATCCGTGAAAATTCGCAAAATCCGTGTCATCCGTGTTCCAATTTATCCACCTTCACTTAACAACACTTAAAATTTCCCATAATGATAAAAAAAATATTTCATTCTTGATTCAAATCATGTGAAAAATTAACCGACACTGCATCATGAATTTAAGAAAACGAAAGGAAATTAGTGGTGAAATGGGTATGCAATCCATGACGGATATTATATTTATTTTGCTGATGTTTTTTATGATGACTTCGACTTTGGTACATCCGAGTGCGCTCAATTTGTCATTGCCCGCGAGTCCGAAATCGTCTAAAAAACCAATCGTCACCAAAGATAAAATGGATGATGTGGCGATTACCGAAACAGGGAGTTTCTTGCTGAACGGCAGAACGACTCCGATAGAAACGATTAAAAGCACTTTGAAAGCCAATCGCGCTAAAAAAAGTGATTATATGATAACCGTTTCTCCTGATGTGAAAGCACCTATCGAACATGTGGTAACGATTTTGGATGTGACGCAACAAATGGATATTAATTCGATATTGCAAGCCGAATCGAATTAATCATTCCATATCAATTGTTTATAGATTAAATTTGATAATCATGGATAGACAAACTGAAGAAAAAAATGATATTCGAGGTTCTGTAACGAGTGTGGCGGTGCATTCGCTGTTGATGCTTTTGGTGTATCTGTTGCCGAATGTGGAAATCCCGCCGCCGCCGTCTGATTCGATTATTCAAGTGGAATTGCCCAAAGAAAAGGATTTATTGGGTGGTGGGCCCGCTTTGGGTTTGAAGGAACAGGGGCAAGGTAAAAAGGCTTCCGCAGGTAAACCCGACCCAAAAGCGGGAAATGCTGCGCCAGAACCAACGCCTGCACCGCCTAAACCAGCAGAAATACCGAAACCAACGCCTGCGAAACCTGTGATTGCAGCAAAACCAACTCCGCCAACGCCTGCTCCTGTCAAAAAAATTGAGACGGAAGACCCGAATGCTGTTGCGATTCGCCGTCAACAAGAGGATGCAAAACGGAAAGCGGAGGAGCAAAAATATCAAAAAGAGGCGGCTGACCGTGAAAAACGCCGTCAATCGGAGCTTGCAGCGGCAGAAGCGGCGGCGACAGCAGCGACTGCGGCGGCTCAAAAAGCCGCAAGTGATAAGTTTAAAAACCGGTTTCCCGGAAAAAATGGTACTGGTACAGGTGGCGGCACGAATGGCGGCGGTGGTACGGGAGATGGCAGAGGCAATACGGGAAAACCCGGCAATCAAGGCAGTCCTGACGGCGACCCCAATTCCAGTGTTTTGACTGGCGTAGGCAAAGGCGCGGGGGTCGTGAATGGTTTTGGAGGCAGGGGCGTTCGCGCTGCACCGAAATTGGATGAGCAATCTCAGAAATCGGGGAAAGTGATTTTGGACGTTTGTATTGACGAAGATGGTAATGTGTTGAGTGTCAAATTCAATTCGCGGCTCTCCAATACGCCTGACCCAGAATTGCAACAAGCCGCTATCACGAATGCCAAACAATATAAATTTGTGGCAGGCGGCGTTGATAAACAATGTGGAACGATTACTTATAATTTTATTGTAAAGTAACAACGTGATAAAATTTAAACCAAACGTCGTAGATTTTAAACAATCTGCGGCGTTTTTCATTTTAAGGTTATGATGAATTATCAACAAACTATTGATTATTTATATGCACAATTGCCTATGTTCCAACGAATTGGAACAGCTGCTTTTAAAAAAGATTTAACTAATACATTGGCATTATGTGCAAAATTAGACAATCCGCAACATGCTTTTCCAACCATTCATGTCGCAGGGACGAATGGGAAAGGTTCTGTTTCCTTTATGTTGGCGGCAATATTTCAAGCGGCAGGTTATAAAACGGGATTATATGTTTCGCCGCATTACAAAGATTTTAGAGAACGAATTCGGGTGAATGGGGAATACATTTCAAAAAAATACATTGTTCAATTCGTTGAAAATCATAAAGTTGATTTTGAAACGATTCAACCTTCTTTTTTTGAAATGACGGTTGCTTTAACCTTTGATTATTTCCGTTCTGAAAAAGTGGATATGGCTATCATCGAAACAGGATTGGGCGGAAGGTTAGATTCGACCAATATTATTTCGCCATTAGTGAGTGTCATTACCAATATTAGTTTTGACCATATGAATTTATTGGGTGATACGTTGCCACTCATTGCAGGTGAAAAAGCGGGCATTATCAAACCGAATACGCCTGTTGTCATTGGCGAAGAACAGGCAGAAACGCGTTCCGTTTTTGAACATAAAGCATTGGAAATGAATGCGTCACATGTTTTTGCAAGCCAACATTTCCATTGCAAAAAAACGGCAAGTGATGGTTTTGAAACCGCTACTTTTGATGTTTTCAAAGATGACAACTTGGTTTATGCTGGTTTAAAATTGAATGCAATCGGTGATTATCAAAGTAAAAATCTTGCAACGGTTTTGCAAACGATAGAAGTTTTGCCCGCGAGTTTCAAAACAAAAATAAAGGAATCGGCGATTCGAGACGGTTTAGAACATTTGAAAAAATGGACAAAATTTATTGGTCGATGGCATGTAATTGGTCAAAATCCAATGATTGTTTGTGATTCTGCGCACAATGAAGGCGGCGTACAGTTAGCAATGTCCCAACTGAATCAATTGATTTACAATCAATTGCACATCGTAATTGGTTTTGTAAGTGATAAAGATTGGCGCAAAACGATGTCTTTATTTCCGAAAAATGCGATTTATTATTTTGCCAAAGCGAATATTCCAAGAGGTTTGGATGCCAAAATATTAGCGGAAGAAGCTGGAAAATTGGGTTTTCATGGAAAATCATATCGTTCTGTGCGCACTGCCTTAGCGCAAGCGCGGCGGCGGGCGGCGGTAAATGATTTTATTTTTGTAGGCGGCAGCATTTTCATTGTGGGAGAAGTTATTTGACAAAACGACAACGCGCAGGTGTATAATAAATTTATCGACTACAAATTTGTTACAAGCAATCGAAGTGAAGAATCAACAAAAAGAATATCAGCTAAAATGTTGATTTTCAAGGTAGTATAACGTTTGGAGGGTTTCAAATCCTCCAAACGTTGTAGTCGATTATTTAACATTAAGATTTTTTAGGTATAAATTTGTCTTTTTCGCGCTCAATCATATCCTTTTCAGCCAAATATTGTACCGTTTGAATCACTTTGGAACGGTCTTTTCCAGCAAACGCATCTACAATTTCTTTAATAGACAAAGGCGTGTAAGCAATTAACTTTAAAATTTTATGTTTTAAAATATCCAATTCCGAAGTGGTTAAAACGTTTTTTTGCTTGTTTAAACACACATCACAAACACCACAATTGTGCGTTTCTGCCTGTCCAAAATATTCCAACAATTGCCGACTGCGACATATTTCCATTTCTGCATATTCGATTGCTTTTTTGACGCGGTGCGTTTCGCGTTTTTTCCGAAACATATAGCGCGACCAGTCAATTGTTAACCAATTTTGGTCTGCTCGTTCCCTTATGAAAGTCAATTGTGGCTTATCTTTTTTGCGGCGATAATCTATAATTCCATCTTTATGGAGGTGCAATAAACTTTTTTCAACGACTTCTATGGGTAACTTTGCGAAAGAAGCCAATTTATATTCGTTTATATTGGAATAATTCGTTGCAATACCTTGATTTAAACGCAATAAACCTTGTAAAATTTTGTCAATGGCTGCCCCATTTTTGAGTTGATAATCATACAAATGCTGTCTTTCTACCAAAATTTTCAACGTAGATAGTTCAAAAGCACTTTCAGAGACGCTCAACCATCCATCTTGTTCCAAAATTTTAAAACAAGCATAGGCTTTCATCACCTCAAATCCATATTTTTCACAAAATGTAACTAATTCAAAATCAAAACTTTCACCCAATCCACTCCCAACAGGCATTTGATAATAATTGCCCACTGCGGCATACACCCGTCGGATTTCTTTCATTTCAGGAAAATCAACTTCTAATTGTTTTTCCAAACCAATGGCATCATTTTTATCATACAATAAAACAGCATAGGATTTTTTACCATCACGCCCTCCCCTACCCGCTTCTTGAAAATAGGCTTCAGGCGAATTAGGCAAATCCATATGCACGACGGTTCGGACATCAGGTTTGTCAATGCCCATACCGAAAGCATTGGTAGCAGCCATAATACGTATTTCATTATTAATCCATGCGTCTTGTTTGACGGAACGTTCATCAGGCGTAAGTCCTGCATGATAAAAATCGGCTAAGATGCCATGTTTTGTTAAAAACTCCGCAATTTCTTTGGTTTTGCGGCGGTTTCGAGCGTAAATAATGCCACTTCCTGGCACTTTTTGCACGATTTCCAACATTTTACTGTCTTTATGTTCGGCATGTCGCACCACATAGGACAAATTGGGGCGACTAAAATCTTGTCTAAACACAGCTGAATTTCTGCGAAACTCTAATTTTTTTTGTATATCTTCAATCACATCTATCGTCGCAGTCGCAGTCAAGGCTAATATTGGAATGTTTTTAAACGCAGCTCGAATATTAGCAATTTCTAAATAAGAGGGTCTAAAATCATAACCCCATTGCGATACACAATGCGCTTCATCAATCGCTAATAGATTGATATTCATGCGTTTAATGCGAACTTGGGCAATTTCAGTTGTTAATCTTTCGGGCGACATATACAAAAATTTATATTTGCCAAACACCGCATTATCTAAGATTTTGTCAATCGTTCTATACGACATCCCTGAATAAATTGCCGCCGCAGGAATGTTTTTTTGCAACAAATTGTTTACTTGGTCGCGCATCAACGCAATCAAGGGCGAAATGACCAAGCAAATCCCTTCTTGACACAAAGCAGGAACTTGAAAACAGATACTTTTCCCACCGCCCGTAGGCAGCAGCGCAAGCGTATCTTTACCATCTAAAACAGATTGTATGATTTCGCGCTGTCCTAATCGAAACGTGTCATAATTCCAATATTTTTTTAATATAATTTCGGGAGTCATTTTGGTATATTTTAAGTTTAATTGGAACACGGATGACGCGGATTAAGCGGATAAGCGCGGATTTTTTGTTGACTCACAACAAAAAATCCGCGCTTATCCGCTTAATCCGTGTCATCCGCGTTCCAATTGATACAAATTCGTTCACAACTACTCAAAATCAGGATACAACAAATATTTTTTGCGAATGATTTTGAATCGCTTCAAACCATCTTGCCAAGTCGCTCGGATTGCATCGGCAGATTTACCTTCTATCAATTGTGTGCGCAATTCCGTCGTACCTGACAATTTGTCAAAAAAGTTGCCTTTTAAGAAAAATGCTTTCTTATCTGGAAAATTTTTATAAGCATTTATCAAATAAGACAAATTAATTTGCCGTTCATCGTGCAATTTATCCAAATTTAAATTGGATAAATCGTATCCGTTACAAATTTTACCTTTATGAGGTGGTTCTTTCGCTCCTTCATTGGGTGCAGGTGTGAATGCAAAATCTGTTTTTGGGAAATTCGGCGCACCATACATTTGAAACGGTTTGTTGGTTCCGCGCCCTAAACTCACATCCGTTCCTTCCAGATAACAAATGGACGGATACAAATAAATAGACCGCAAATTGGGCAAATTCGGAGAAGGCTTTACAGGCAAATCATATACAATATTATGATTATAATTTAAACAAGGTATTACGGTTAATTTGCATTTCAATTGTTGGTTTAACCAACCTTCTTCATTCAACATTTTGGCATATTCGCCGATAGTCATCCCATAAACAGTGGGAATCGCTTGCATACCGACAAAAGATTTTAAGGATTTATCCAAAATCGCGCCATCCACATAATGTCCATTTGGATTCGGTCTGTCTAAAACAATGACAGGAATTTTTTGTTCTGCACCTGCTTCCATGATGTATTGCAACGTTGAAATATAAGTATAAAATCGAACGCCTACATCTTGAATATCAAACAATAATACATCAATATTTTTTAAATCTGAACTATCGGGCTTATTTTTTTTGCCATAAATAGAGATAATGGGCAAGCCTGTTTGCGCGTCAATTGTGTTATTGACTTTTTCACCTGCATCCGCTTTGCCTCGAAAACCATGTTCGGGTGCAAAAATAACACCGACTTTGATGCCTTGTTTCAACAACGTATCTACTAAATACTTGTTTTGAACCATCGATGTTTGATTGACCACAAGGGCAACTTTTTTACCTTTCAGCAAAGGTAAATACGCTGAAAAACGCTCCGCACCAACAACAATAGATGTATTTTTAGCAGTACTTTCGCCACTTTTAGCGTCAACGCCTTCCGAATGAGTTGACATTTTGGGGTGACAATTCGCGCAAAAAACGAATATCATCCCTGCAAAATAACAAAAATTAGAAAAAGAATGTATTTTTGTTCGCTGTTTTAGGAATTTCATTTTAAAATAAAAAGTTTAATATTTAAACAAAAAAGGATGCCCATATACGCCATTATTGATATTGAAACGACGGGAGGTTCGGCTGTGCGTGACCGCATCATTGAAATCGCCATCGTCCTGCATGACGGGACGAAGATAGTGGATTCGTTTGAAACTTTAATCTTTCCTGCTTGTACAATTTCGGCTCAAATTACAAAAATCACGACAATCACCAATGAAATGGTCGAAAATGCGCCTCAATTTCAGGAAGTGGCTCAAAAAATTGTCGAAATGACCGAAAATACGATTTTTGTAGCTCATAATGCTACTTTTGATTATGGATTTATAGTTGAAGAATTTAAACGATTGGGTTATACGTATGAAAAAGAAGTGTTATGTACAGTCAAGTTGAGTCGGCGAGCGTTTCCACATTTATCGTCTCATTCGTTGGAAAACTTGATTCATCATTTTAATATTAAAGTAAAAAGTCGGCATCGGGCAATGGCTGATGTCATCGCTACGATTGATGTTTTTGAACATATTTTAAAACAAAAAATTGATTTAAAGCCACCTCTTAAAACAAGCACTAAAAAAGAGTCCAAAAAAATTGTAAAGCCAAGTAACGCTTCAATAGTTGATTTTCCTATCGAAAAGTTGCGTCATTTACCGCGTGCCTGTGGCGTGTATTACCTACATGATAGCACAGGGAAAATTGTTTTCATCAAACAAAGTATTGATATTCAACGCAGTGTATTTGAACATTTTTCAGATGCGTCTTCCAAAGGTTTGGAAATTCAAGTCCTTGTGCAAGAGGTAACTTATCAAGTTACAGGCGGAAAATTGACTGCCACTTTGATAGAATGGCATGAAATACAGCGATTCCGCCCGATTTTAAACACAAAACCAAGAGAATATTTTCCATATGGTGTTTTCAAATATCAAAATCAAAAAGGATTTACGCATTTTTTTGTGGCAAAAAAATCGCTTGTGACAGACCCTTTGCAAGTGCTTTGTGCTACCTTTGCTTCGCATCAAGAGGGAGTAGCATTTCTGAAAAATCAAATGGATGCGTTGGAATTATGTGAACATTTTGCTTACACCTATGAGCGAAAAGGGGCTTGTTTTGGGCATTTCACAGGGCGTTGTAAAGGCGCGTGTGTGGGTGAAGAATCCGCAGAGGATTACAATCAACGCGCTAATCTATTAAAAAATGACTTATTATCAGAATATTATTTTGATTTTTTCGTTTTAGACGAAGGAAAAACGGAAGCTGATTGTAATCTGATTTTAATTGAAAACGGTCAATATCGTGGTTATGGGACTGGAAAACGGGATGATTTAAAATCATTTGATGATTTATTTTATACGATTATTCCACATCCCGATAATGAACTGGTTAGGCAATTAATCCATGAGCATTTAAAACAAAACAAACATTTCATTGAAATCCCTACAATTTTTATTTGAGTTAGCCCAATAAAAATTGGAATAAATTTAAAAAAAATGATAAAAATTTTAAGTAACCTGCCTTTTAAAATGGCTTTTTTATACCTTTTGTTGACAGGTTGTGGCTCTGACGGGGGCGATACGGTCAAAATGGCAGGTAAAGATGGGGCAATTGATGCCACCGAATTTGAAAATATTGCAACGGCTTTGCGAAAAGACAGGCGCGGCGCGGCGCAATACAAAACGGATGAGTCTGTTTGCGCTTACATCCGTTCCAAAATGAAACGCGGAACCGCTTGTGCGCCTTGTGGAAATGCTACCGCGAGCGATGCAAATAGCAATGCGCCGTCGCAGCAACAAAATGTGTCAAAAAGCACTTCGATGAGCAAGCCAATTTATGATGCTTACATCGAAAATTCGATGAGTATGGACGGTTATGTGAATGGAAATACGGAATTTAAAAATGCCATTTACGGATTTTTATCGGATATTCTATTGAAAACCAATGGTTTAACAGATTCATTAAATTTGTTTTATGCCAATTCTGAAATGTTGCCGTTCAAAGCAGATGTTCGGGATTTCATCGAAAAATTGAATCCTGCGTCTTTTAAAGTTCGGGGTGGGAAACGCGGTTCGAGCGATATTGGGTTGATTTTAGAAAAAATGGTTCAGCAAACCAATCCGAATAAAGTTTCAATCATGGTTTCGGATTGTGTTTTTTCACCCGGTAAAGGCAAAAATGCCAAAGATTATTTGGTTGCACAAGGAATTGGTGTCAAACGCGCTTTCGCAGACGCGCTGATGCAGCAACCAAATTTAGCAACCGTTGTGATTCAATTGAAATCTTCTTTTTCGGGTACTTATTATGATTACGAAAATCATCCTGTTGCTTTGAATGCCAAGAGACCTTATTACATTTGGTTGATTGGCAATGATTTAAATATTAAAAAATTATTTGAAACGATTGATATACAGCAAATTAAAGGCGGTGGTGTTGCGGCGATTTACGCTATGTATCCTTCGAGTCGCACTCAAACACCTGCTTTTAAAATTTTGAGAACGGATAAAATTGGCACTTTTGATTTAGACCGCAATAGTCCCCAAAACGCAATTATTGGTGCAAAAATCGCTGATAGAACCGATAAAATAGGTCAATTTCAATATGCAATCGGTATTGATTTGTCCAAAACAGGTTTGAGTGACGATGTTTTAACCGACTCCCGCCATTATCGTATGAATGCAGATAATTATACGATTGCGGTTCAGCGCATTCCAGAACAGGAAAAACGCAATGACCCAGCCTTATCCACTTTTTCGCACAAATTGATTTTAAATACAAAAAGTTTAAAATCACAAAACCTTTCTATTGAATTATTAACGGCTTTGCCTGCTTGGGTAACGACTTCTAATTCAGAAGATGACCGTCAACAAAAGGAGGCTGAATTAGATAAAACATTCGGTATCAAATATTTAGTGGAGGGTGTTTCAGACGCTTATGCGTCTCAAACCAAAGGGGAAAATACCATTTTTAGCCTAAAAATCAATATCAAAAAATAATTTTAAAACTTTTTATTTGAATATGAAAGATATTTTTGCATCGCTTTACGAATTAATGAAATCGTTTTATGGCAGCGACTTGGCGGATCATCTCTACGGAATGGACGAAAAAGGCGATTTAACCCGCAATGCTTTGTACAATACGGTGGGGATTTTAATGCTGCTAAGTACGGTTGCGATAGTGGTTTTTTATTATCTTTTTCTTAATACCTATCTCAATACGGCGCGATATAGCAAAGGCAGTTGGTGGACAGGTATGTTTCTACTTTGCCTTGGATTTAACTTTTTCATGGGCTTTTACCTGCCTTATTTGGATAAAGATAATGGTAATATTGTCAATGTCAAAATTGCAGAAGCAGTTGGTAATCAACAATTTATAGGTTTTGGTTTTGCTAATTTGATATGGTCTTTAATGCTCTTTCTAATCCTTTCTTTTCTTGTAAAACGAGTAAGTACGAATGCTTCCACGACTCCTTTTTGAAGATTTAGGATTTGAGTGAATGTGTTTCGGAAACCTTAAAGGTTTCCGAAACATACCCTTTTTACAGTTTATTTTACGATTTTAAAAGAAATTTTAGAATGACCCTTATAAAAAAATTTGTATTCATTGCTTCGTTTTTTGGCGTTTGGGCAGTAATTTTAATTCCACCTTTTCAATCGCCTGATGAGTACAATCATTGGTATCGCGCCTATCAAATTTCGGAAGGCATTTGGAAAGGTATTCGGACGAATGATGCCCGATTAGGCGGCGAAATCCCAATCAGTATGCAACAATGTGTGTCAAAATTCAAACATTTAAAATTTAATTACGAGCGAAAAACAGGGGCAGATACGATTTGGCAAACCTTGAAAATCCCGTTACAAGCTAAAAAAACGAGTTTCATCGACTTTACGAATACAGCCATGTACGCACCGACTGCTTATATTCCACAAGTTATAATCCTTTTTGTTTTAAAAAAAATGAACGCTCCTGCTTTATTATCCATGTATTTGGGGCGTTTAGGAATGCTTATTTGTTGGATTGGAATGATATGTATTGCGTTGAAAATCATGCCTTTTCGCAAAGAAACTTTGTGTATTTTGGCATTATTGCCCGCTTCTATTTTTATCAATGCTACGTTGAATGCGGATATTGTAACGAATGGATTATGCTTTATCATCATTGCTTGGAGTTTTAAAATAGCCGAAGAAAAAAAAGATTTAAGCAGTTATCAAGAAATTTTATTTGGTGTCATCATCGTTATCATTGCTTTGAATAAAATCATTTATACACCCCTTCTTTTTTTGCGTTTTATCCATCTCCGTGCGTTTCCCAATCCCAGAAAAGTGGTTTTTACAGTTTTGACCCCTTTTTTTTTGAGTGGTGCAGTTATCGTTTGGTGGCAGATGCAAACACAACCGTTATACCTTACTTATGAGCAATATCATCCACAATATGTTGATTCTCAGGAACTTTTGAAAGGAGTCAACCCAAGTGAACAGTTCAAATTTGTTGTAGAACATCCATTTCACTTGATAAAAATTTTGATTCCGTCGTATCTTGCGGATGCAGGCGGGATGATGTCCAATTATGTTGGAAAATTTGGTTGGGAAGCCAATTTCTTGCCGCGTCCGATGTTAGCCTGCTTGTTTTTAATGATTTTAATTCAAATTTTAAAAGATTTTACGCCTTTATCCTTGCACACGCGCCTGTATGTGGCTGCGCTTGGAGCGATATTATGTATCGTTTTTGCGGTTGTAATGTATGCTTTGTGGTGTCCTGTGGGCGATGGAAAAGTTTGGAATTTTCAAGGACGGTATTTTATACCTATTTTTCCACTGTTTTTGCTGGCACTCCCCTATTGGAATGTTTTACGGTATGATTTTTTTTCAAAAAAAATGTTTTATATAATGTTTCTTTTGACTCATATCTATTCCATGTTTCAAATCTTGGGACGCTACTATTTTTAAATCACAGCAGAAAAGTTTATTTATATCGACACTGTATTTTCCGAAAAAGGATAGATTTGCGTTCCAAACTTGCATCGTTATTGTATATTTACAAATTGTTTTAAAAGTCACAAGCATTACAACAATGTTCAAAAAATGAATCATCCAACATTACCAACTTTTGAAAATTTACCAATCCATGCGCTTTCTGCGGTGTTTTCTGATACAACAAATTCATACAAATTGTATTGGATGTATGCAATTCTTGATATTTTAAAACAAGAAAGTATTGAAAATCAATTAGATACAAAAGATATTGCGATTCGAATGGTTTCGTTGGCATGGTATTCAATTACTGTTTTTAAATTATCATTCGGCAAATTAGACCAAATTGGGAAAACCGTTAAACATATTTCCAATCATATAACTATCAAAGATGATGAAAAACCAATTTTTATTCACTTGAAAATTAAAGAATTATGTATTACGAATAAACAAATTGATCAATTGATAAATCAATTAGTACAATTTGTTCCGTTTCGATTTTTAGCACCTTTTTTTGCGGACACACTACGCGGTCAAATTGATAAAGAGAAAAACAAAATGATTGCAAATTTATCAGAAAACAGTTTTACAACATTACAACCTTCCATTTACAAAATTTCGTTGAAACAAAAAGTCTCATTTCATCCAACATGGTTGTCTTACTTGCAAAAACACTTAGAAATTGTTGAGAGTTACACATTTTGGCATTTATTGCGCTATTTGGAAGCCCGAAATCCGAATGTTCAGCGCATTAGCACCAAATTATTGCCGCCGCAGAAACGCGACCTTAAAAATTCATATCGTTTTTGGGAAATTGTTTTGAACCATCAACCCCTAAATTGCATTTATTCAGCAACGCCATTAAATGACAAAATTTCAATTGACCATTTTGTGCCCTGGAGTTTTGTCGCACATGATTATCTTTGGAACTTATTACCGACAACCGCAAGCGTTAACTCTATGAAAAACAATCATTTACCAAAAATAGATTTGTATTTGCCCAAATTTACATTGTTGCAATATGAAGCGTTTAATATTGTTTTTCGAGCGAAAAAAACGCAAATTTTGGAAGATTATGTCTTTTTATTCCAAGATTCATTAACAGCAATTGCTCAATTTACAGAAAATGATTTTCGATTCAAACTTGAAAAACAAATCATTCCATTGCTTGAAGTTGCTGCAAATATGGGTTTTAGCCAAAATTGGGTTCATTCATAAAATATTAGTTAACATTCAAAAAACAACATCTATGGAAAACATTACATCAAATATTTATAGCTATTTAACTGCTAAACAACGAGTTACAATGTCTTTGCCAGCGCGTATGCTACATGAAAAAGGACTTTTGAAAGGTCGAATTTTAGATTTTGGCTGCGGTTTTGGGAAAGATGTGGAACTTTTGAAAGCAATGGGTTATGACATCACAGGTTATGACCCGCACTATTTCCCACAGCGACCAACAGGCAAATACGATACAATTCTCTGCTTTTATGTTTTGAATGTCTTGCTTCAAATCGAACAAGCAGCTGTATTATTAGATGTTTCCTATTTTTTGAAACCGACAGGTTTTGCTTATTTTTCGGTTCGGCGCGATATTGTAAAAGATGGTTATAGAAATCATTTCTTACATCAAAAACTTGTTTATCAGTGTAATACACATTTGAATTATTTATCTATTTTTAAAAATCAAAATGCGGAACTCTATCAATATCAACATTATACAAGTTTGAATGTCGGAAAAACAGATATTTCACCTTTTTTAGAAGGTGCATTTCGAGAAACTTTCATCGAAAGCGCAACCGTTTTTGCTTTGTGGGACAAATTTCCACTCAATGAAGGTCATATTTTGGTAATTCCCAAACGAAAAGTAAGTAATTATTTTGATTTGACGTTTAGAGAACAATCTGCTTGCTGGTTTGTAGTCAATAAAGTTAAAACAATTTTGC
>JAAFJT010000089.1 GCA_013298955.1 Chitinophagales bacterium | reverse complement strand
TCACCTAATTATTCAAGGTAGATAAATTGGAGCGCGGATGACACGGATTGGGCGGATTTTCACGGATTTTTTTCATTTTTATACAAAATTTTATTTCTATTTTTATGTATTTTTTGAAATATAATTTAAATTTAAAATGAAAAATCCGTGAAAATTCGTCCAATCCGTGTCATCCGCGTTCCAATTGTATCCTATTAGTATTATGGTTTATCATATTTTAATTTAAACTTATTTAAATTCGCTCCATATTTACGGGGGCGCGTTATTTCATATTCATAAACGGCTTTGCCCAATTGCGCCATGAAAGGATACCCAATCGTTTCATAATCATATTTATCATCATTGAAAACGCCATCGCTGTTGACATAAATGCAAGCCGTCAACATAAATTCGATATTACGGTCAAAATCAACGATATACGCATTATCAATTAAAAACCCATATGCATCTCCGACTTTATTAAAAATCCGAATATTTTTTGGCATTGGTTTTTTGTTATCGCCAAACATCAAAAATTTGCAATAGGAATCGTAATGACTCGTATCGTATTTGGGCGAATTGGATTCAAGCGGCGATTGCGACATGTATTTCCACAAAAACGAATAATCATCCTCTGTCAAATTAAAACGCGCTTCTGGTGCAACCGCTTCTGGAAATAACACGGCTTTCAAAATCGCTTGTTGTTCTTCGATAGGGAAACAATTTTTTGTTTTAAAATCTTTGGGTTTAGCAACCAATTGACCATTGACTAACTCGCCTTTTCCTAATAAAATTGGTGTTTCAGGTATAAATGTCTTAGGATTAATCAACATGCTTTGTTCAAAAAGCAATTTTTTTTGAACGCGCACATGCGTCCCAATCTCCGTAACAGACGGCGTATCAATGGTTTTTTGCGTCGGATGATAACAACGAATCGGATTACTGCGCCGATTTTGTTCCTGATTGAAAGGCAATTCCAATCGATGCACAATCCGCGTATTTTTATGTCCTTTTCTAAACAAATTGTCGTTAAATGCTTCCTGCCCCATAAATTCATAGAGTCGATTGAACGCGTCATTATCGCTGACCATCAATATTTTTTTAATATATTGTTCAATGGTAGGTTGTTTATCCGCAGTGGTCAAATCTTTAAACGCAGGGATTTGTTGCTCATAAGCACTGTCATGGTGAATAATGCTTTTTCGATTTAAATCTTTGATATTCAACCCATTGAGTTTTTCCAACGCTAATAAACAAGCTGGAAATTTGACGGTACTCGCAGGATAAAAATACTCCTCTTTATTAACCCGATACGGATACGAGGTAAATTGGGGGCGATTATGCACATCTCGGTCGATTTGGGTATAGAGGATTTGAACCCTATAATTTTCGGGTTTTTCCATAATTTTGCCAAATGCGTTTGGATATTTTTTTAAAATATCTAACAAAATGTTTTTTTGAATGGGCTGTTGCGCCAAGAGTGCAAGATTGCAAGCAAAACAGCCGAAAAGCATCAATACGGTTTTAATTTTTTTGATTAACATCATAATTGGATTGAGAAACGTTTTAGCTACAAAATAACATCAATTTACCTTAAAAATGGATACTTTTATGAAAAAAATGTATTTTTTTAGTTTGTTGTGTTGTGGATTAGGGTCATGTGATAACAATACACACCCGCGTCAAGCAACGCCTGTAACCAAGCCTTTGACGGTTCAAGTTGCAACGCAGACATCCGCAAATAATGCTCAAATGGCAGTCAAAGACATCGTTTTGCCCAAAGGGTATCGGCGTTTGGCTTGTTCGGAAAGCAGTTTTGGGGCTTGGTTGCGCCAATTAAAATTGAAATCGGATAAGACGGTTTACCTATTTAATGGTCAAAAAAAGCTCAATCAGTCGGCGCAATACGCGGTTTTGGACGTTAGTGTGGGCAAAAGAGACTTACAACAATGTGCAGACGCGATTATGCGGTTGCGGGCGGAGTATTTTTATGGTCAAAAGGCGTATGCCAAAATCCAATTTCACAATGTAGAAGGGACGTTATTACAATACTCCAATTATGCAAAGGGGGATTATTCGTATGTAAAGTTTCTAAAATTTATGGATAAAGTTTTTTCGGAAGCGAGTACGTTGTCCTTGTCGCAAGAAGTGAAGCCTTTGGCAAATCCTGCGGAGATACGCGGCGGCGATATTTTCATCAAAGGCGGTGCGCCCGGACATGCGGTTATCGTGTTAGATGCTGCGGAACACATGGATACAAAGCAAGTTATCTTTTTATTGGCGCAAAGTTATATGCCTGCACAAGACATTCATATTTTAAAAAATCCGAATGATAATGCTTTATCGCCTTGGTATGCAACCAATTATGGCGCGAATTTAGAAACGCCAGAATGGACTTTTGAAAAACACCGTTTAAACCGTTTTCCCAACTAATTACATGGATTTTTATGATAAAAAAACCTTATTTGCCACTCCTATTTTGGTTGTTGGCTCAACCCATTTTCGCACAATTGACTGGAAAAGTCACGGATAAAAACGGCGAACCACTACCTTTTGCTTCCATATATGTTGAAAATACGGCGATGGGTACGAATGCCAATGCAGATGGTTATTTTCGATTAGAATTACCAAATGGTACGTATAAAATTGTATTTCAACACATTGGATATAATAAATTTTTTAAAACCATTATTTTAAATGATAAACCCATTACCGTTGAAGCGCGTTTGGAATCGGTCGTTATTGAAATGGAAGCCTTTACGATTCGAGCCAATCAAGAAGACCCAGCCTATGCCATCATGCGTCAAGCGATTGCAGCGCGGAAGTCGTTTCGGAATCAAGTCCCAGAATCGGTTTGCAATGTTTATCTGAAAGGCGTTCAAAAAATTGCGGAAAGACCTCGAACCATCATGGGACAAAAGGTGGATTTGGATAGTGGTATCGTCTATCTCTGCGAAACCATTTCAAAATTATACTGTAAAGCCCCTGATGCTAAAAAAGAAATTTTGACCGCTTCCAAAGTCAGTGGCAATGATAATGGGTTTGGTTTTAACAGTGCGCTGAATTTTGAATTTAATTTTTATGATAATACGATGAACATGATACGAGAAGTTTTATCGCCGATTGCGGACAATGCGATACGCAATTACCGTTTTAAACTCATCGGGACGATTCAAGAAAATCAGCACGCTATTAAAAAAATTGAAGTCATACCGATTCGGGCGGAAGACCCGACTTGGGCAGGTTTTATCTATATTGTTGATAATCAATGGAATATCCATTCCTTAGATTTGTATTTAACAGGCAAGACCGTTCAAAATAATATTTTAGATACGTTTCGGATTCGGCAAGTATTTGTGAATTTAGAAAAGGACGTATGGCGATTGTTATCCCAAGAAATGAATTTTAAAATCAATCTTTTAGGTATTAAAATTCTGGGTTATTTCACAGGACTTTTTACGAATTACGATTTGAAACCCAATTTGCCCCATGATTTTTTTAATAAAGAAGTTTTCCGAGCCGAAAAAGGCTTGAAAGATAATTTGCTATCGCATTGGGACACACTGCGCCCGATTCCATTGACCCAAGAAGAAGGATTGGATTATGTCAAAAAAGATAGTATTCAAATCGTTCATAAATCCAAACCTTATTTGGATTCGATGGATAACAAAAATAATCGATTCAAATTCAGCAAGTTATTAACAGGTTATACATATAGACAATCTATCAAGCAACAAAGTTTTTCGATAAAATCGCCTTTGACTTTGATTCAATTTCACCCGATTACAGGTCGGTCGATTGGTTTAAACGCAAGTTATCGCAAAGATTATGATGCGTTGAAAACCAAATTTTTTGATTTTAATCCCAATATTTTTTACGCATGGAGCGAAAACACCATTCGACCCCAAGTCAAAATGGTTTATCATGACAATGATATTAATTTTTCCGAAATTTCGTTTGCCGCAGGACGTACTTTATCCCAATATAATGCGGCAAATCCAATACCAGTCTTGGTTTCATCCTTTTATAACTTATTTTTAAAAGAAAATTTGATGAAAATGTATGATAAAACGTACATTCATCTTGGTTATAAACGAGAAGTTTGGAATGGTGCGCAATTGCATTTGCAAACGGACTGGGCGCGTCGAAAAGCAGCCACCGTTCATTCGCATCAAAGTTATTTCAGGCGAGACCGATTTTACGCGCCGAATCAACCGAATACGATTTTGCCTTTTCCGGATGACAATCGAAGTATTTTATCCATTGAAGGGGCTTTACAACTGCGTTTTGGGCAGGAATACGCCCGTTATCCAACTCGAAAAATATATGGCGAATATAAGTATCCAACTTTAACATTGTCTTATCAAAAATCATTGAATGCAAATTCGGAATATGTGCATTTTAACAAAATTAAATTGCGTTTAGAGCAATCGTCGATTGCGATGAATATTTACGGTTATTCAGAATACGCGCTTGATTTTGGAGCTTTTTTAGGACAACCAAATCTGAGTTTTGCAGATTATTTTCATTTTAATGGCAATGAAACCTGTTTAGGCAACCCGAATCAATATATGACGGCATATCATCAATTGCCTTTTTACAAATACAGTACGGCGGGAACAAATGTACAATTTCATTATCAGCATCATTTTCAAGGTTTTATACTTGATAAAATTCCTTATGTACGCAAATTAGGTTTGAAAGAAGTCTTTCGATTGGCTTATCTGACTACGCCCGAATTGAAAAATTACACTGAATTTTCATTGGGTATTGACAATATTGGTTGGGGCGTTTTTCGCCTGTTGCGAGTGGATATAGGGACGAGTTTTGTCAATGGACAATTGGGCAAACCAGATTTGATGATTGGGATTCGACTTTAAAGGACTTTACGTAAGTGTACGCAAAGTCCTTCATTTTGTAGGGACTTTACGTACACTTACGTAAAGTCCTTCTATTTCATTAACACAAATCGCCTCACAAAAGAACGTCCATTGTGAACAATACTCAACATATAGACTCCATTTTGAGCCGTCATGCTTTTGAAATCTAAGTATTTAAGCGGTGCATCTACATTATCGATTTTTTCGGAATAGATAATTTCGCCCAATGGGTTATATACCAATAAATCTACCGATTTATGTTTAAATTGTTTCATATTGATATACAAATCGCCTGATGTCGGATTGGGTGCAATCCCAAATTCACCCTCAATCGCAAACGTCAATCGCCGAACAGGACTTGCTACCACTGAACCATCTCGCCTTAACAAGGTCAATCGATAGTAATTATCGCCTTCCAAAGGCGTTCTATCGCGTTCTGTGAAGACCAAAATGGTGCGAGAAGTATCGGCACTCGGCATTTTAAACAATTGTTTATAAAACAAACCGTCCGCAGAACGCTCCATGATATAGGCTTCATTTTCAGGATGCGTATTGTTCAACCACATCAAAACGGCATGTGCATCTTGTGCATAGGGTTCAAATTCTAAAATGTCGCGCTGATTTCCTGCAAAACCGGGGTTCACCGTTGCAAGACAACCCAAAACTTGTATTTCTGCCAAGTTGATTTGCCCATAAGTTGCCCGTTGAATGCGCACATAGCGTCCGCGCCGATTTGCTGCAATCGTTGTTGGACTTTCGACATTATTAGCTTGCAATTGACTCCAAATTCCCGGTTGCGCCAATACATTGAGTAAGGTTGTGGAAACAAAAGGGACTTCTGATACCAAAATATAGTAATTACTCAATACTTCTGAGCAACAATTGGGACGATTGAAAATTTTAATATCTGTTAAATTATAGATATTACCCAAATCTATCTCTGCCCAAGTACTTGTTTCGCGTAAAGTACGCGCAACAGTTGTCAAATTGCCATCAATTAAGTTGTTCGCGCTCACTTCGGCATAATAAGTGGAGGATATTTTCGCTGTTTTCAGAAAAGAGACGTTGATTGGCACAGGGCAAACCGTATTGGAACCTCCAACATTCACTTGAAACGAACAGGTTTTTTCCGCCGCACAAGCATCCTTTGCTCGGTACGAAACAGTGGTTTGCCCCACAGGAAACATAGAACCTGATGGAAGCCCTGCTGTCTGGTTCAGCACAATATCATTATTACAAACTTTTTCTAATACGAATTGCTTTAAAACGGTCGTGCTATTCGTTCCCCATGCGCCTGACCAACCAAAAAGCGTGACATAATCTCGCCTAACGGCTTGATTGACAATCGGTTCTCCTGTTGACCATTTTGTAAAAGTCAATCCAGACCCATCTACCCACCTGTAATCGCCTGCTGAAACAGGCGCACTTAAACCAATAAAAGCACTATTATTCGTTCCAATGCCTGTTTGAATGGCTGTATTTTGTTGCAAATTGGTGATAACGGCTAAACTGCCGCCTGCTGCCTGACAAGCTGCTTTCGCTCCATTCCAATCCGCAATGGCGTTGGAAAGATAATATTCTCGATTGCCAACCCGACTCATATAGGTAAAACCTGTAATGGGCGCACTATTGCAAGGGGCAGCGCAATTCGTGGCTACCGCAGGCGTATTCCAAGTTGCCGTAGCTCCAATCGCCCCTGCAAGGGCTGTCAACGAAATATTATTGGGGCATTGTAACGTAACACCTGCACCTGCCACTGTACCGCGACAACTGCAATCCGATTGAATAATATCATTGGTTGTCAATGAATTACCATCATCACAAGCGTCTCCAACATTTTTTTGTAAGGTCGGACAACTCCAAACGGGTACGATGGTCACAAATAAACTATCCGATTTCGCTTTGCAACCTGCGACATTGCTGATTTCAAGTTGATATTGACCTGTCGTCGTCGCTGTAAATGTATTGTTATTTGCTCCTGCAAGGCTAACATTATTATTAAACCATTGATAACTTGCCGCAATCGGCGCGGTCAGCGTATTGCCTGTGCGCGTAATCGTTGGACGCGGTAAAATTTCTAAGGTTTGATTGGTGATAATCGTGCTATCGCAACCCCGACTATTTCTTAATACGACAGTCGTTGTACCCACTAAACTTGGATTACAAGTCGTTGTGTTTAAACGAATTACATCTGGAACACAGACTGGAATCCGTCTAAAATTAGCAGTCATGGTAAATGGTCCGTATAAAACAATATTCAACGAATCACTTGTGCCATAAGCGGTATCTGCCCAACCTACAAATTCATAACCCGCCGCAGGAACGGCTTTCAACGGAATCGGCACACCTGTAAAATAACGACCATTAAAAGGCAAGCGATTTCCTGCCAAAGTCAAGGTATTTAACTGTAAAGAACCGCCGTCCGCAGGCGAAACATTTAAATTTAAATTATTAACACCTGTAATATCATTAGGCAATCCTTGTTGGAAATGATTATACACAAAATCAGGTCTTGCCGTTGCAAAATCGCGCATGCGTTGCAAATTCGGATTCCAAGTATCAGGAAAAAAGGGTGCGCCCCAGCGTTGCGCATGTTTGGCAATTTCGGGTTGATACAAGGCTTCAAATTCATTCACGCGGCTGATAATGCGACTCGGCAAAAAAGCGGAATTCATCATATCCGCCATTCGATTGATGAGTTTTCGGCGAAAAGGGGTGTTGCGCAAGCATTTTTCAAATAAAACAGGTTCGGTAAACCCGCCAAAAGGTGGATTTCGGAGTTTGAAAAGCGTATTTTGGCTTGCGTCGCCTGTATTCCAACCTTGCGACGTAAATAAACCCATTGTAAAATCAAAATCAAAACACAACCAACGCCATTTATCCGTTGCATTCCGTTGTTTGAAACGGCGAATATTATTGGTGGGCCAATCTTGATTATCCATATAAATATTTATAATGATATAATCAATGAAATTTTGCATATCCATTTTGTTGGATAAGGCTGCAAAGGCGGCATCACTCGCATATTGGTCAGGCGTTGGCGTAGCGACACTGCCCATGATTTCATTGCGGAATTGCGTCCAAGCAATCGAATCACCGTTTTTGATTTCAAATAAAGTTATATCATTTTCGACTAAATCGTATTGTGTTGAAGTCCAATTAAAATGCTGTTCAATGTAAGCTGTTGTCATCCGTTCCCGAATGTTGTGAATGCCCCAATATTGCCCATTGAAATACACCACCGCAGGGCGGAAACCTTGCATATAGGTTTCGGGCTTGCGCAAAAAGCCATTCAAATCTTGGGTTTCGCGGAATAAACCACTCACTAAGGCATCTCTAAATTGGGTTACGCCCCAATCTTGTCCAGAATTGTGTAAAACAAATCGTTTATAAGCGGTATAAGGCAAATCGGGGAAGACTTGGTAAGGGACGATGGCAGACCCCGCAGCCGCTTTAGCTTTGATGTCCAATGATTTTTGCGGCAAACTCAAACTCGTCGAACCTTGCAAACTCGCCGCCAAAGGCAAGGAAAAAGCGGCGGCATTGCTATTGGGTTCAAACATTTCAATATTGATTTTTACTTCAATCGGTCTTGCATATTGAATGTACATACCCGTATCAGGATGAAAAAAATCTGAATTTTTGAAACTCAATGCCACAATCGGAAAGGTATGACTCACATTGAATAAATACGTATGCGTCATCGTTTTAGAAGCCGTCAAACCTGTTGCTACCGTTTTGGCTCGAAGCGGCGTAGAAGCATTGATGGCAATGGGCGCGGTATAAACGGAGGAAGTGGGTGTCGGGTCTGAACCGTCTAACGTGTAATAAATCGTCGCTCCCGCAGTCGGGGAAGCAAGGGTAACAGCAATGGGGGCGTTGAATCTCCCTCCGACGATGGAGGCAACTGGCTGTTCAGCAACCTGCGCAAAGGCAGTCATGCTGTAAAGCGAGCCGAAAACGGTTAGAATAGCCCTCCATGCCTGTTGCCGATAAACGCGGCAAGGAATGGATGAATGACTCATAGGTTTGTTTGTCAAGAATTTACCAAATAGGATTAAAAGTATATTTTTTAACGAATATAATAGGGTAATTATGCAACAAAGATAACATGAAATACCCTGCAATCCAAAATCGGCGTACTTTAAATCCTCATTTTAGGGTAAAAATACCGTTTGGCAGGTAAGAAAAGGGTTAAAAAGGGTTCTCCGTTTCCAAAACGAGGCGGCTCAAAGTTCGGATTCCAATTATTTTCTTTTGAATTACGGAATAGTCTTGTATTTTTGTCGGAATATTCCTACAATGCAGAGTGAACAATTAAAAATGATAATATGTTTATCATCCTTTTCACGCATGCAGCCCACAAATGAATGTTCAAGCAGGTTTTTAAATGGTTTTAACCTTATTTTTGAAATTAAATTTTAAAATAAAGTTAATATCAAAAACAATCCATTTTTCAACTTGCTACACCTGTGTACGCCTTTTCTAAAAAGGTGTTCTACACTATTTTCTAAAAAATCCATTCAATAATGTCAAAAATTTATCAAACCCCTGCTTTTAAGTCAGATTCGGCTTTGCAAACGGATAATGACCCTATCAATGCACTCATTTACACGCTTTCCAATGGTCTGAAATTGTATATGAGTACCAATTATGAAGAACCGCGCATTTTCACCAATATTGCAGTGCGCGCAGGCAGCAAACAGGATCCTTCGGATTCAACAGGATTGGCGCATTATTTAGAGCATATGATGTTTAAAGGGTCACCTCAAATTGGGGCGTTGGATTGGGAACAGGAGCAAGTGTATCTGAAACAAATTTCAGATTTATATGAATTGTATCGTGCTGAAAATGAACCAATTGCTCGTAAAAATATTTATGCGGAGATTGACCGCCTTTCTTGTGAAGCGGCGAAAATAGTGGCGGCGGGAGAATACGACCGTTTGGCAAGTGTCTTAGGGTCACGGGCAACGAATGCTTATACGACGAGTGAATCGACGGTTTATGTCAATGATATTCCATCGAATGAGTTGGAACGGTGGTTTCAATTGGAGGCAGAACGGTTTAAAGGCGTGACGTTGCGGTTGTTTCACACGGAATTGGAAACAGTATATGAAGAATTTAACATTAGTCAAGACAATGATGGGCGTAAAATATTTTACAAAATGACCCAATCGTTGTTCCCAAATCATCCGTACGGAACGCAAACGACGCTTGGTAAAGGAGAACATTTGAAAAATCCTTCTCATGTGAAGATTCAGGAATTTTTTAAAACGTATTATGTTCCCAATAATATGGCAATTGTCATGGCGGGCGATTTCGACCCTAAAACAGTGATTGCCTTAGCTGAAAAGTATTTTGGGGGTTACAAAGCAGCGGAGATTCCGCCTTTTCAATTTGAAGCCAAACCCACTCGGCGGTCTGTGATTCGGTCGGAAGTGTTTGGTCAAACGTCGGAATCGGTGCAATTGGCTTGGCGGGTTGGCGGAGTGCATACGCGAGATACGCAATTGTTGCGCATGGCGGATAATATTATGTGCAATCGCAAAGCGGGTTTATTGGATTTGAACCTGTTGCAGGGGCAAAAAATCTTGTCGGGCAGTTCTTCGCCCATGATTTGGGAAGATTATGCTTTGTTTACAATGAACGGAACGCCGCGAGAAGGGCAAACTTTGCAAGAAGTGGAAGATTTATTACTGGCAGAAGTTGAAAAATTGAAAGCAGGCGATTTTCCTGATTGGTTATTGGAAGCAACCGTCCGCGAATTTGAATACAGTCGTATCAAAGGTTTTGAAACCAATGGCAATCGAGTTGGTTTTATGACTAATTCGTTTACAAATGGGTTGGAATGGGGCGATACAGTGCGTAATATCAATACTTTATGCAAGATTACAAAACAAGATGTGATGAATTTTGCTCAAAAGAAATTTAAAAACAATTACGCGGCTGTGTATAAACGACGCGGTACGGATGAAGGCGTTTTGAAAGTTGAAAAACCGTTGATTACGCCTGTTGAATTGAACCGTTCTGCGCAATCTGTTTTTGCCCAAAAGTGGTTGAATCAACCAAGTGAACCATTGAAACCCGTTTTTGTTGATTTTGAAGAGATGATTGAACGGGCTGAAATCCGCCCTAATTTGGGATTGGAATATGTTAGAAATCATGCGAATAAAAGTTTTTATCTTTATTTTATTTTTGAATCAGGGAGTCATGCCGATTTAAATATGGCATTGGCGATGAATTATTTGCAATTATTGGGAACGAATCGGTATTCGCCTTCCGCATTGCAACGAGAATGGTATCGATTGGGATTGACTTTTGAGGTTTTTTGTCAAGCAGAACGCTCGTATATCAGTTTGCGCGGGTTGGATGAGTCGTTTGAACAAGGTGTGGCGTTATTAGAACATTTGTTGCAACAATTGGAAAGTGATGACCATGTTTTGGATAATATGGTCGCGGATACCTTATTGCGCCGCGCCAATCAGCGTAAAAACAAACAAATTATTTTAAAAAATGCCATGTTGAATTACGCTCGACATGGAGCCGATTCGCCGTTTACGCATTTCATCAGCGCGAATGATTTACACCGCCTTCAATCCGATGAATTGACGCATCGAATCCATACCTTGACGCAACAAGAGCATCATATTATGTATTTCGGACCTAAAAAAATAGCGGATGTCGTGCAAGTCTTGCGTGATAATCACCCAACGCCCTCTATTTTTACGCCGATTATGTCCAATCGTAGTTTTCAACATTTGGAAACCGAGCGCAATCGAGTGATGATAGTGGATTTTCCAATGGTGCAAGCCGAAATGATGTTGTATTCCAAAGGGACACCTCATTATAACATGCGTGAAGGTCAAATGTCGGTTTGGTATAATGCGTTTTTTGGAAGTGGGTTATCATCCGTCGTTTTTCAAGAAATTCGGGAATCACGGGCATTGGCGTATTCGGCGAGTGCGACGTATTATTCGCCTGCTAAAACGCATGACCCGCATCATTATCAAGCCTTTGTCGGAACGCAACCCGATAAATTGTCGACTGCAATGACCGCTTTGCGCGAAATTATTAAAAATCCACCCTTAGTGCCGAAACAATTGGAACAATCCAGACAATCGGTTTTAAAACAAATTGAATCGGAACGCATTTCACCGAATAGTGTTTATTGGCATTATCGGGCGTTGAAGGACAAAGGGCTGGATTATGACAATCGCCAAAACTTGTATGAACGCATGCAAACGGCTACCAAAGCAGATATGGAAGCGTTTTTAGACCAATATGTGCGCGAAAGGCATTTTACCTTCTTGATTTTAGGCGAAAAATCGCGTTTAGATATGAATTTTTTAGATAAAGTTGGGGAAGTCAGTAGCTTAAATTTAGCGGATATTTTTGGAGATTAATAAATCAATTTTTTCAATATTTAAAAAAAAATTTATGACACTCACAGGACTTCATACCGTCAATGCCCCTGCACAGACGATTTGGAATATGATGATGGATCCAGATGCCTTGGCGCGGATTACGCCCGGTATCACAACGCTGGAACGCGTTGACGCGGACAACTATAAAGCGATTGCGGTGGTCAAGATTGGTCCCGTTTCCAGCGCATTTACGGGCAAATTGCAAGTAACCGATAGGGTTGAACCCGAAAGTTTCAAATTAGTGGTGCAACAAACGAGTAAAGTCGGCACAGCGCATGCGATTGTGGATATGCACTTGAAAGCGATTAGCAAAACGAAAACGGAAGTTAGTTTTACGGGCGGCGTGAAATTGACAGGAACGTTGGCAATCATGGGCGGGCGCGTGATTGCGCCTGTTGCCAATATGCTCTCGCGCCAATTTTTTGAAGAATTGGAAAAAGAAGTGAATGCGTAAAACGATTGAAAAGGAGTCTAAACGTCGTTGAGGTTGCAACCTCAACGACGTTTTTATTCGTAAAAAAATTGATTATCAAATATTTATGAATCGACCTTTTTAAAAACTGAAATAGCTGTATAATCTCAAAAAAAACACATTCATATTGATTCGCTTTTCATTGGTGCTGCACCCAAAGTAAAATTTAAAAAAAAAAAACGAATTTTTTAAAAAAAATTTGTCACTTTCGGGAAGGTAGTGTGTTTATTAAATAATGGTCAATTTTTGAATATAATTATTAATATTTTATAAAAATTGTAAAGTCATTGTTTTGTAAATATTTTAAATTTGTATTCAAAAATATTATGAAAATAAAAAAAAGTATTATCTTTGTCGGTATCAAAAGCAAATGTCAAAAGAACTAACTAAGGATTTTTACTTTACCAAAATTTAATGAAAACTCAACATGGAAGTTTTAAATAGAAATCAGCGTTCTTCAGCCCTTTGGCGGCTCAGTGGTTTGTATGCGACGACGATTGTTATCATGGGCATTATCGTTTTTCAAGCGTGGAAAGCGTATCAAAGTCAAGTTGATGCGAAGATGGCGCGTGTCGAACAAATGTTGCTGAATATGGATAAATTAAAATCCGAAGAAAAAAAGCAGCAGGACGAAGCGGCAAAGTTGCAACAACAATTGCGAGCAACGCAAGATTCTGTACAAAAATTGAAAAATAGCAGTGGCACGAGTTCCGTAACAGGCAGTATGCAGTCTGGTCTAAACGATGTGAATAGTAGTGCAAACCAAGCGAAAGCAACTCAGACAACGATTAAAAATATTGGCGCGATAGCGAAAGATTTAAATCCGTTGAAAAAGTAATTGAAACCAGAAAAATCATTTAACATACTCCATTTTTAAAGGTGTTTTTGAACTTTACATTCATTAATGTTTATAGCAAAACCTTAGTTTTCAATGAGTTCAATAAGCATTTATTGTTTAATCTTTTTTTGCAACCTTCAAGGGCGTTGCAAGAACGAATTGGTTATTAATATGTCTAATAATGTTAATATGAATATGTCAGGGCCCATTGCGATGCCTGTTGAAACGAGTTCGGGTTTGGATTATCTGCCGACGAATCGCACGTTGATGACGTTGCCTTTGTCGGAAAACGGTCCGAAAAAGCCTGTGGAAATCCCAGACGATTATATGGGTTCTACGGAAAAAGTGATGGAATTTGTCAAACCGTCTGTGAAAGTTTCATTGGCAACGGGGAATCCTGATAATCCTACGTTGACGCAAACCATTGAATTTCAAGAAGGTGTACAATCTTTCGCCCCGAAATCGATTGCGCAGCGCACGCCGTTGTTGCGTTCTTTACAATCGGAATGGGCGGTGAGTGATTCCTTAATTGGGTGGTTGGACAAGAGTGCGCAATTCCGCAAGGCGATGGATAATCCGCAAGCGCGGGCGGCTGTTTTAGCCATTTTGCAAGACGTTATCAACGAATTAAACGAAAATATCAACGATTAAAAAAAAATCATGGCGCTCGAACAACAAGATAAAAATCAAGCCGCCTCTAAACAGGCGCATTTAAATAAACCCGTTTTGCCCGATTGGGAAAGTGCGGTCGAGGTTTTGGACGAATATGATGGTTTTGTGGATTTGCTTTCGCCGTTAGCGGACGATTTGGAAGTGTTTGGCGAATCGGCTAAAAAGAAAAAGAAATTTTTAACCGATAGCAGTAACGAAGAAGAACGCCGTCAATTGCGGGATAGATTAACGGCTTTATCGAATTTGTTAGGTCGGTCGGATGTCAACAATGCGCAACAATTGCGGGCGGCGGCATTGGACAAATTGGAAAATAATGAATTGCTGATTAAACAAAATCAGTTGAAAATTTCGGAAGCATCCCGCAATTTGGAACGCACGTATCGAGAATTGGAAACCTTTTTCAGGAATGCGCAACCGCAAAAAGTGAAAAATCTGACGTTGCTCAATATTCACCGAGACGTGTTGACCGACCCTGATAGAAACGCGTTGTACAATGAAATTGAAACGCGTTTGTTGAATGAGTCGCGCAAAGTGGATCAAAAAAAGGCGTATTCGTTGCTCGTGATTCCCGGACTTTGGGAAAGCAAACAGCCGAAAACGTTGATTGAACGCTATACGAAACTCGCAGGTGAGGCGAATTTGAGTTTTTTGACCGATTTTGATGATGCGGATTCTTCCAAAGAAGCCTTGAAAAGTCGGAGTAGTAAAAAATGGCAAGGCGTTACTGGTTCGGAAGCGTTTCATTCCAAATTGATTTTGTTTGCTAATCACTTGGTTTTGCGCGGCAAACATGAAGATTTGGGCGAAGAAGAGGAATTGCGCGGTTCGCCTGCAATGGCTGTGGCGGGTAAAATGTACGCAGAAAAGATTTCTCAACCTGTGGCAGGTGAAAAACATGGGTCTGTTTCGGGTACACAAGGTTTGGCATTTGAGGTGGTGCAGAATGAAGTGGGTGATTTTGCAGAAGAAGGCATCAACTCTATGATGAATGCTTATGAGAAAGATATGGCATATGAAGCGTGTACGGCTTTCAATGGCGGCGAATATGGGTTGAAACGATATGCAGTGGTTCGGGTTTTTGATTATGTGAATCGAGTGTTACGCCATTTTTTGGGCAAAGTGACGCATCAACAATTGGATAG
>JAAFJT010000009.1 GCA_013298955.1 Chitinophagales bacterium | reverse complement strand
CAAGAGTCAAGGTCGGCGAGGTTGCAACCTCGCCGACCTTTTGGATCGCGATGAAGAAATCAAAATCAACGCTCTCAACCTCCTCTTTTTTAGGCGAAAAAATAGCTCTAAAGTTTCCTATCCAACACACTTCTCTCCAATTAAAATGTCACAATCTGAATCAAAAACGTGTCACACTTTTTTGATATAAAAGTTGTGGCAAAACGATGATTTTTACACATTTGCAAAACTATTTGAAATACAATATTGTTGTGTGGGCATGTTGCGAAACATCCTGCACGGAGCATCTACAAAGTATTACCAAAACTATATTTATAAAAATTTAAACTAATTTTCCGTGCCTGTATTCACTTTTACGCTTAAACCCATTATTTTCAGAATCTTACAAATTGTAAAAAAACATACTAACTTGATAGCGAATACCCTGTTATTTTGTTTTTTCTTTCCGTTCACTGGGCATACACAATTGCCAGCCGCCGCCGATTCGGATGGGACTCGTTTTTTCATGGAAACGGCTTCGCCCCGTCCCTTGACGGATACCCTTCCCATGATGGAAATGTCCACAAATACGCATGCCAACAAGTTCGGTATGCGCGTAACCCAACAAACCACTAAAAAAGAGACTGCACAAAATTTAGAAAAAGAATTTAGAGCTGTTTGGATTAGCACCGTACAGCGCGTTGATTTCCCTGCGCAACTTACAACCAAACCAGAGTTGTTAAAAAAAGAATGGTTGCAATTATTACAATTTTATAAATCATTGAATATCAATGCCGTAATCGTGCAAGTGCGCCCTTGTGCGGATGCGATTTATCCTTCCAAATTAGTGCCATTTAGCAAATTTATCACAGGAAAATCGGGTAAAGGCTTGGATAATAATTTCGATTTATTGCAATTTATGGTGGAAACTTCTCATGCGGCAAAGATGGAATTTCACGCTTGGATCAATCCATTTCGGGCAGTGGTGGATGCCGATACCCTCAATTTGGCACCAAATCATGTTTTTAAAGCCCATCGAGATTGGGTTTATAAATATGGCAAAGAATATCAATTAAATCCCGGAATCCCAGAAGTACGACAACATTTTTTGGAGGTGATTGGCGAATTAGCAGCAAATTATGATATTGATGCGGTACACTTTGACGATTATTATTATCCGTATAAGATTCAAAATGAGGAAATTGATGATTCTTTAACCTATGTCAAATATGGTAAAAATTTTAAAAATATCAAGGATTGGCGGCGGAATAATATCAATTTAGTCATTGAATCGGTTTATAAAAAAGTTAAATCTATTGATACGGCGATGCAAGTGGGTGTGAGTCCGTTTGCCGTTTGGCGCAACAAGGAAACGGATAAAACGGGGTCAGATACCAAAGGCGGTCAGCAATGTTATGATGATTTATATGCAGATGTATTAAAATGGCTTAAAAATGATTGGGTCGATTATATTGCTCCCGAAGTGTATTTTCACATTGGTCATCCGCAAGTCGATTTCAAAAAAGCAGTGAATTGGTGGCTCAAAAATCGGTATGGTAAAAAAATGTATATTGGATTAGCCTTATACAAAATCAACAATACCAAGTATCCCGAATGGGCTGAACCCGACCAAATCCCCAATCAAATTGAATTTTTACGTCAATTTCCAGACATCAAAGGTTACATGCTTTTTAGTTCTAAACAATTGATAGAAAATCGTTTAGGTGTAACTGATATTTTAAAATATCAATATTTCAATGATTCGCGGATTGCAAGTAAAGCGGTGAGTGCGCCTTCGATTCACGCGATGCCGAAAAAGAAATCGCTGTCTGCTGCCGCGCCTTCTAAAACGCCGCCTTTGGAAACATTGGGGGCGAGTAAAAAAAAGTCTCGCTCGTAAATCCGAGTTCCATGTATAGTAGTTATCAAAGAATCGTTTATAATAAGAGACATGGCAGAAAAGGATGATACCCAATTTCGTCACGAATAACACTCATTTGCACTTATCAATTCGGGTAAATGAGTGCCATTCGGGGCAAAATTGTGGTATCCTCAAAGGGGTATTATCGCACTGCTTGCACTTGATAGCCCGCTTTCCGCAGCAAGCGCACTACGCCCTGCCGCCCGCCGAGATGCCCCGCACCGACAGCAAAAAACGTCTTTTGTTGCTGCATCATGCGCCCCATAATTGGAATCCAATTGCGATTGCGATTGATGAGCAGCATATGCTCGTAATTACCCAAACCGTCACTACCAGACGCAATAGTGGTATCGTTTTGAATCGTCTTGCAAAGGGCTTCAATATCTTGTTTTTTATACAAATCGACCATTTTTTTAAATTCGCCCGCTTCTTTTTTATCTGATTTGAGGTTGGCAACCAACATTTCTGCCTGTGCGCGATAGGGAATGCTGTCAAAAATGCTCATTTGAAATTCTACGGTCTCTAAACCATCCAGTAACTTATGATTTTTTTCCGCAATCTCTAAAAATTCCATTTCGTAAGAAGTGCTGCTATTTTTGTCAGGCATCCCATCACTCTCTGCAAAACTTGCCAAAAAAAGCGGTTTCACTCGTTCCAGCATGGTCAAAGGCATGCCGAAGCCTTCAAATTTATGTTTCACTAAGGCGTAATCTTCGGGTGACAACAAGTCGCGCAACCGTTTTCCATCTTTCATCATAGCTTTGGAAAAAATAGATAACATGGCAATTGGGTTCATCATCTTGCGCAAATTGATTTCAAAGACCACTTTATCACTGCCTTCTAAGGCTTGACGAGTGGGTGCAGTGATGAAAAAATCCGATTTCGCTATCATATGAATCGTCCCATAGAGGTAGGATGGTTTTTTCAAACCATTGCCTGTAATTTCCCATAATAAAGCATTTGCAAGTGTACTTGAATCATTATCAGTGATTTCACTAATTTTAAGAGCAATCGTATTGGGTACAACTTTTTGAGGCGTGTTGCAACCCATGACCCAAAATGCCCCAATGAACGCGCCTACACAAACGGGCAATCGCATCCATTTTTGAATTTTTTTTTTAAAAAACATAGTTAATTGTTGATTTTTACAAAAAGCATTTGCCATACACGTTTTTTTGATGACTTTGAACCGATAAAGGTAATCCATTCAACGCAAATTTCAAAAAAAATTGTGTAACAGGCAGGGGAGCGCAGCAAAGGCTCGTAATAGGCTCATATTTTGAGTGATAGTTTGCGCTGGCTGGTTTTGGGATAGGATAGATGTACGAATTTCACGGATTGGGATATTCAAATTCGTGAAATTCGTACATCTATCCTATCCCAAAGTTTATTGAAATATTTCACTTCGGGCAGCAATCGACGCTGCATTTCCTTATCATATTTTGTAAAAGATGCTTCTGTAAAATTTTGATTTTGAACGGCTTGTGCAATAAAACGCGCCGCCATCAATCCTAAAACCATTGCTGCATCAATCCCTTGCCCAGTTGCAGGATTGACGGCAGAAGCCGCATCGCACCAATGACACAAACGGGGATTTGAGTTGAAATCATACTATTTTTTAGAGTTATAGGATTAATATAACTAACCCAAGTTGCGCGGTAATGCCGCCTACGGCGGCAAAAAGTTTTTTTAATGGCGTGTGTGTTTTGTTTTTAAAATTTTGCAAAGCAAAATTTTAAAAACAAAACACACACGCCATTACCTCCTTTTTTTTGGGCGGCGAAGCCGCCTACCGCGCAACTTAGGTTAACTACTTAGCGATACGCTCTTTGAATTAGGAATAAGGGAATTGAAAGGAATCCTTAATTCCTTTCAATTCCCTTATTCCTAATTCAGCTAAGTAGTTACCGATTAATTTAAATATTGACTTCAATCGGTTTATTGAAAGCCGTATCCAACCAATTGCGATTTTGGTAGGCAAAATATTGGGACATAAAAGGAAGGCGTATCGCCACTTCGACAAACCAATTGATCCATTTTTCAAATCGAAACGACATGAAAAAATTGAAATTTTTAATTTCCGATTGGAGTCGGCGCGTCATTTCTCTATCATAATTTTTAAAAACATCTTCTGTAAAACGTTGATTTTGAATGGCATGTGCAATGAAACGCGCTGCTACAAACCCTGAAACCATCGCCGTACCAATCCCTTCGCCCGTCACAGGGTTGATGGCAGAAGCCGCATCGCCGACCAATAAATAATTATCGCCCGCCGCTTTTTTCTGCCGAGACGCTAACGGCAATCCCCAACCTTTCATCTCTTCCAAAGGCGTAGCATTTTTGAAACGCGGGGACATCACCGCATCATTTTCAATAATATCCCGCATACACGCCTTTAAATTTACTTTTTGTTTGGAAACAATATCGCTCAACATCCCAAAACCGACATTGGCTTCATTGTTCGGCAACGGAAAAATCCAAAAATAACCCACAGGATATTCTTTTTTGAAATAAACTTCAATCAATTTATCTTCGTGAATGCCCTCCACATTTTTCCAATATTGGCGCAAGCCTGCGGCATAATGTTTTCGGTCAATTTTCCGTTCATCCAATTCGCGCAAAACGACCGAATGGTCTCCATCCGCGCCCACAATTAAATTACAAAAAGTTTTATAAACATTGCCTTCTTTTTCAAAGGTGACTTCAATTCCGCCATTTTTTCGTTCAATTTTGGTTGCTTTCGTGCCAAAATGCACTTCTGCATACGTTTTATCCAATTTATCGACTAAAAATTGGTCGAAATTGAATCTTTTTGAAACACAAAAAGTTGGGTATTGAAAAGGGCTATCTGCTTTCGGTTTGCAAACAATATCGCGGTAATAGCCAGAGGGTGTTATAAATCGGGTTCCCCAAGAACGCGAAAAGGGCTGCTTGCCAAATATCGTTTCGGGCGTAATCGTCGGGTCAATGTGTTTTAAAACACGCATCACTTTCAAATCTAACCCATCACCACAAATTTTATCGCGCGGAAACACGTCTTTATCGACGATAATATGTGGAATTTTTTGTTTTGATAAAAAAATAGAAGTCGTTGCGCCGCCAGGACCCGCACCGATAATGCAAACAGGGGTTTGTGTTGAAATCATATTATTTTTAAAAATTATAAATAATGGGTTTGAATTAGGATTTTTGGGATTTTAAGGATGATTAGGATTGATTTTAAGGATTCTAAATCTTTAAAATCAATCCTAATCATCCTTAAAATCTTAAAAATCCTAATTCAAACCCCTAAATAACAAAAGTGCAAAGTTGCATTTTTTAAACATAGAAAACCCAAAAAAGTACAACTGTGACTATGTAAAATTCATAATAAGTAGTTCAATGGAAAGAACCGATCCAAAAGGTCGGCGAGGTTGTAACCTCGCCGACCTTGATTCGATACGAATCCGTTGATTATCAATGAGTTGAATTTTGATAGTTTATTTTGATTCAACTACTTGTTATTTTCCGAAGTATTTCAAGGCTAAAAAAACAGCATCGATGACTTTTGACATACGATTTAAATCCAATGTTTCCATCTTATCCGTTGGTTGATGATAATTCGGATTTCTAAAAAACGAAGTATCGGTAATCATCAACGCGCTATATCCAAATTTCCAATAATTCAAATGATCCGAATAATCAATGCCTTGCAACCATGAAAATCCAACAAATGTTTTGGTTTTAATGGTTTGTGCATTGATAAATTGTTTAGAAAATTGTCGCGCAAAAGCACCTGCTCCAAACTTCCGAACTAAGGTAATATAATCGCCTTTATTGCCATAAACCATTGATAATAAACCAATTGGATATTTTTGGGTATGCGGCTCATCCTTGAAATAACCAATCATTTCGAGGCAAACCATGCCCAAAACAGGTACTTTTTGTTTTGCCAAAGACTCAGCATGAATATAACTGCCCATCAATTCCGTCCGAAAATACGGCGGTTCTTCCAATGAATAGGCAACCAAATCAATGCGACAGGTCAACGGTTGTCCTTTGAGCAACCGCGCCAATTCCAAAAGTCCGACAATGCCGCTTGCATTATCATCCGCGCCCGGTTGCCTATCACACACGTCGTAATGTGCGCCGACGATGATGCGTTTGGCATGTTGCGTCCCAAAAGAGGCGATGACATTTTTATAGGTCAACTTATTTTCAACATAAGGTTGAATCATCACGGAATCTGCATATAATGCAAAAATAGATTGTATAAAAGCGGCTGTTTCATCGAGTTGTGCAATTTGATTGTACATACGCGGCATCGGTGTTTTGGTCAATACAGTTAAGTGTTGACGAATCAAGGCAGTATCCGACAAAGGTGGAAGGGCTTCTGAGACCATAGAATAAAGCATTAGAATCGGTAAAAGAAATGATTTCATTTAAAATATATTTGAATAGGAATGCAGGTCGATTGATTATTGATTAGCAAACCTTTGGAGGGTTTGAAACCCTCCAAAGGTTGTATCGATTTACGATAATTTTTAATACGAATGGATATAGGTGTTTTAAAAATCCGTACCTCTATTTTTTATAATTCGACTCATAAAATTTGGCATAATCCACCACTGATTTTTGCTTAATCACCTCTCTATAATTGTCTTGATGAATCGCAAAAATCTGATATTTGGCATTTATGGGCAAAAAATCCGCTTTATTTTTGCTCACGCCATCCGTATAAGCCAATGCCGCCGCCTTATTGCTGAATTTGCGCACCAACAAAACCGCGATTTCCGCATCCGAATCCAAGAAAATACTCGACAAGCGCAAATCGTCCAATCGATGATATTTGCTATTATAATCCGAAACGCCCACTTTGGCATCCTCCAAAGAAATGGTTTTTTCCGCCAAAACCATCACAAAATGAGGCGATTCATCCATGTTTTTGAAAGGGCTACCCGTTGTTTCAGGCTGTTTTTCGGGTTCAAGTATGGTGGTTGCATTAGACAAAATTTGTAATATTTCACTCGCTTTTTTGCCTTCGGGCTGCGCCCCAAATCGACCTACGACTTCGCGTAAAGCATTGATATACTCGGTTTTACCTTTCAAATTACCCAAACACATGGCATTCATCAATGCAAATTTTGCTTTAAATGGATGTATGCCGCCAAACAATTGTTCTGCTGCAATAATCTTTTCCGCCGCTTCTTTATACTGTCCTTTTGAAAAAATCACATAGGTAGAATCATAATATCGTTCCACTTTTTGTTCATCCTTATTTTGCAATGCATTCGGGTCGCGCAACACTTTTGCATAATTAGAATCCGCATATTTCGTTTGGATTTTATCATAATACGATTGCGCTTTTGCCTTTTCGCCCAAATCCATGTGTGATAAATAAAGATAATACCAAGCCGTCAATTCCTCCTTGCCCGCAGGAAAACGCGTGTTATATTTTTCCAATATATCAATCGCTTTTTTGTAATTTTTCAACTTATCATGGTACAAAACGCCGAGTTGAAACATCGCATCCGCCACTTGATTCTTTGCCGATTCAATTTCTTCTTGACTGCGCGGCACATCCTTCAAAATTGCATTGACTTCCTTCTCGGAAAGCGTACTCGAACCAGCATCTGAGTTATCCGCAACCGTCGCGCCACTTGTAGCGCGGCGATTCGACCGCCGCCAATTATCTTCCAATTTGCGTTCAATACCCCATCTTTTTTCAAATTCGCGCTTCCCTTTGCGCACACTTTCGGGATTATACGCAAAAAAAGAAGATTGTGCAGCATACCCGCCGCCATCTGAACCCGCCGTTGCAAAATCACCTGTCCCCCTTTTGTCAAAAGTTTTCGCGCCCGTTTCAGGTGCGGATAACTTCATCAAAGCCGCTAATGCCGCGTCATCTTGATTTTTTTTGATTCGGGCAGCCAAACCTCTTTGCTCTTTTGGAGACATATTACTAATGCGTAAAAGACTGTCTTTCAATTCAATAATCGAAATATTTTGCGCAATTTCGGTCAAATTTTCAGCATAATTTTTGACTTCCTCTTTCCGCGTATCCGATTTATCTAAGGCAATGGCAGTGCTGTCATAGTACATTTTTGCCTTAACATAGTTTTCAGATTCATAATACGATTTTGCCAATGTATAATACGCCTCTGCCTTCACAGAAGGATTGCTACCACCAGTCGCCAATGCTTTTTCCAAATACTGGATTCCCTCTACTTTTTTGCCATTTTTCAATGATAATTGACCCAAAGCGAAATAAATCTGGTCTAAATATTCTTGATTTTTAAAATCTTTCGCCATCCGATTCAAACCAGCAACCGCCACATCATTCGTCGTATTACCATTTAAAGCCATGTTTAAACGGGCATTAAACTCCATTTCATACATCGGCGCGTAATCCAACACCTTATCAAATGCCGTAAATGCCTGTTCATTCCGATTCGCCCGTTGATGCAATTGCGCCAAAATATACGCCGCCCGCACTTTTTCTTTTTTACGGGTCTTTCGCCTTAATGTTACTTGGATTATACTCCTCCGTCAAAAAACCAAACGTTTCTTCGGCAGACTCAAAATCTTGTTTTAAAAATTGCGCCCGACCCAACAATAAGTACGAATCATCCGTCCAATGTCCAACCCGATGCACGGTGGCAACCACCGCCACCTTTTCAATGGCTTTATCCAAATCAGGGGACACGGCTTTGGGATTATCCACCGCCAAATACGGATAGACATCCAACAATTTGTTGTAATTATCTCGATGTTGCGCATTCAATTTATCAATGCTTTCTTGCAAAAGGATATTGGCATTAAAAAAACCATTATATTTGCCTGTTACATTGTGATAGGCTTTGGAAAACCGAGAGGCTTCTCCTTTTTTGCGGGTGGAAACGCAAGCGGAAACCGTCAAAAATACTAAAATCAGTGTTGCAAGACGCATATTCATTGTTATAGGACTGAAAAATGAGATAGAAATAAGCTGTATTGGCGAAAAATTGAGCCAAACTCAACAAATTTGTAGGCAATCGACCTCTTAATACTTTTGGAAGGACAAAATTATTTTACCGCACCCTAATTTTAACAAGCATGGATTGGAAATCTTTACCCTCAAAAATGCCTTTTCGGATGGTCTCCGCCAAAGAAGTGGTCGAATTTTCGGAACGAATGCTCACGCGTTGGCGACAAATCCTTGAAAAAGCGCAACATACCTATTACAGAATTACCATTATGAATAATGATACCTTTGAAGAAATCAAAGCCTATCGCCTATCCTTGATGAATGTGTATGTGTGGACGAGTTCGATTTTAGTCGGTTTGACCCTTTTCGTTTCGGCGATGATTGTACTTACGCCTTTGAAAAAATATTTACCCGGTTATGGCGGCGCGAGTGGGCGGGCGATTTACGCGCTTTCCGACCAGTTAGACGCGCTTGAACGCAAAACCAAAGCGCAAGATACGTATAATCGCCATTTCAAAAAATTATTAGTGGGCGATGTCGAATCTTTGGATAAAGTGCCGATGGATTTTGATAAAATCCCCGATAGTTTGATGGAAATCGACCCTTCTGAAACGGAATTGGCGTTGCGCAAAAAGGTGTCAGCAGGTCATTTTTTCCAAAAAGACCTCAATGATACGCCTAAAATGGGGGCATTAACGGATATTTCAGCAAATGATAAAAATAACTTAAAACCAATTGTTTTTAATATGCCTGTACAAGGTACGATTAGTTTATTATTTGACATCCAACAAAAACATTTTGGAGTGGATATTGTCGCGCCTAAAAATACGCCTGTGCAAGTTGCGGCGGACGGTTTTGTGGTTTTGTCGGATTGGACGCAGGAGACGGGCAACACAATTTGTGTTCAACATGCCCATAATATCGTCACATTTTACAAACATAATGCGCGAAATTTGAAAAAAGTGGGCGAAAAAGTACAAATGGGAGAGCCAATCGCTGTGATTGGGAACACCGGAGAGCAGACTTCGGGACCTCATTTGCATTTTGAATTGTGGCAAAATGGGGTGCCAATGAATCCAAAATCGTATATTAAATTTTAACCAAAATCTTTTGAAGCAAGTTTCGGAAAATTTCCAATTTTCCGAAACTGTACTTTGCGTCGGGTGGTTTTGGATACAATGGGAACACGGATGACGCGGATGGAGCGAATTTTCACGGATTTTCAAAAAAAATCCGTGAAAATTCGCCCCATCCGCGTCATCCGCGTTCCCATTGTATCGCAAAACCACCCAGCACAAAGTATGGATTCCGAAATGAGTTAAAATACGCCGTTTACAAAGACATCTCGATTGTAAAACCAAACGGCGCGTTGGATTTCATCATCTCCCCGAACGGTAAACATGGTACTTACCCATATTAACACATTGCTTACAAAAAATCTTGTTAATTCGTCTTGAACCGTTGTTCGATTAAAATGGTTGGGATTTTGGAATCGGGAAAAAGTATAGATACTGTTCGCAATGCTCGCACAAGCTAACACGTTGCCTACATTCCGATAAAAACTGCCGCGTTGATAGAGGCTATAAGCGGCACTATTGGGGCGCAATCGATTTTTTAAAGGGTCATTAAAACCAAAAATATCTGCCGTTTCATAGCGTCCATTCTGATAAAACCCAAAACTGGTGCGTCGAATGGCATTTCGTTCATAACTTCGGGTGATTTGGGCTTGGTTCGTGCTATCCTTATAGGCGTTTAAACCGATTAAAATCGAATTGCGATTATATTGCCAAACGCTTTCTTGAAATCCATCAGCCGCTTTAGTTATCATCTTCAAACCCAAGCCGAAGGCGATGGCACTGCCAAGCGTCCATGCCGTTGCTTCGTTTTGACTCATAGAACGGCTCCCCTGCAAGTTGATAAGTCCCAGAGTGAGTGTAGGAACGCTCAAACCCGTTAAAAGCGCACCGCCAAATAATTGTAAATTTGCCTTTTTAAAGGTCGCATGAGCAGTTGGGTCTGCCCGCACGGCTCTTTTGAGGGGATTGCTAAATAAAGAACGTTTTTGCATTTGCCCCTCTTGCATCACCCCATTGCTTAATAAAAGGATGGTTTTATGGTCATACACCTTCAATAAGGTGTCGCGTGGGATGCGCAATTGCCCCAAACTAATTGCAGGAAGCAAAATAAGGCTTACCTGTAAGATTTTTAATAAATACATGTTTCGACCTTTTTGGATATGAAAAAATGATTCTAAAAAAGCAACGATGAATAGATATAGAAAATTGTATCAATTGTTGCATTGCGTGATACCGCGCAACCTGATTAAATTTAAAACACCCTAAGTAGTTGAAAGGAAAAAAGCGACAAAAAGAGATACCTACAAAAAGATTGATTATCAAGGGAGTACAACGTTTGGAGGGTTTCAAACCCTCCAAACGTTGTTGTCGATTATTTAAAATTAACTACTTATTTCAATCGTTTTGAAGCCTAATTTTGGCAAAATCAGCACAAAATTTGCGCGATAAAAAAAAATAGTTTACCTTTGCGTGTTGAATCCCGCGCATCGTAATCATAAAATCAGGAGTCTCGAGATGAAAAAAATATCGATGGATATAGTCGCCTTGTCGCACAGCGTGACCCAATCGCATAACTACGCGGTTGTTTTGGGCGAAAAACCGGGCAGACGTAGGTTGCCCATCATAATCGGCGCGTTTGAGGCGCAAGCGATTGCCGTTGCTTGGGAACGCATGGCTCCAAACCGCCCTTTGACACACGATTTGTTTAAAAGCATGATGGATACTTTCAAAGCCGATTTGAAAGAAGTAATTATAAATAATTTATTAGATGGCGTTTTTTACGCGCAACTCATTTGTTATAAAGACAATACGCGTTATGAAATTGACTCACGCACTTCGGATGCGTTGGCAATGGCAGTCCGTTTTAATTGTCCGATATACACGTATGAGTTCATCTTAGAAGCCGCAGGAGTCCTGTTAGAGGAGCAGGAGGAAGAACGCCGTCCGCAACCTGCCGCCCCTGCCCGCCGCGATAAAGAACCCCAAAATAAAGAAAAAGACAAGGAAAAAGAAGGTGGTTTGAATACGCTCAGTGTAGAGGATTTAAACAAAAAGTTGGAAGAAGTGCTGTCCAATGAAGATTATAAACAGGCGGCGCAGATTCGAGATGAAATCAATCGGCGCAAAAAAAGATAATTTTTTGAAGGATTAAAGGTTTCGGAAACCTTCAAGGTTTCCGAAACCTACACTTTTCATTTATTGCGCTTTCGACACATAGTAACCCCGCCCTGAAGCGTGTGCTAAGTGCGAGCGTTCCATCCGCGAAATCACGCCTTGTCGGTGCAGAGGCAAACTGCCTTTCAAATACTGTTCTACCATTAAACCCGAAATCGGTGCGGCAAAATCATTGCCCCAACCACCATTTTCTACATACACGGCTATCGCAATTTTAGGGTCATCTTTCGGCGCGAACGCCATGAAAACGGAACTATCCGCCCCATGTGGATTCTGCGAAGTCCCTGTTTTACCACAAATCGTGATGCCATCTAACCGCGCATTGCTCCCAGTTCCCGATTCGATTACTTGGCGCATGCCGTCAATTACCGACTCGAAATGCCCGGCATCAATCCCACTACTTTGTCTTTGAATGTATTTAGCTTGGATTTTTTGCCCATTTTTAATTTCTTTAACCAAATGCGGCGTATAATACCAGCCCCGATTTGCAATAACGGCTCCTAAATTTGCCATTTGTACAGAGGTCATCTGATTTTCGCCTTGCCCAATGCCAAGTGAAACAATCCCTGTTGAATACCAAAACTTATCTCGTTTGTAAACGCGGTCGTAATATTTGGAGGTTGGAATATTCCCATCTTTTTCGCCCGGAAAGTCGATGCCAAGTGGACGACCCATCCCAAATTTATAGATCATCGAATTTAACGTATCCAAACCTTGTCGCGCACTCCGTATCCCATACCTATCAACCATTGCCCGAAACACTAAACAAAAATAATTATTACAAGAATGCGCAATCGCTTCCGACATACTGCCCGCCGAAGGATGCCCATGACATTTTATCGTCAAACTCCCGTAATGGAAACCATGTGCGCAACCCGTCCCATTGCCCGCGCTCCAAACGCCTTGCTGCATGGCAATCAAACCCATCATGGGTTTGAAAATCGAACCGGGCGGATATTCGGCTTTGGAAGTACGGTCAAAAAGCGGTTTCAATGAATCCCGCATGAGCGATCTAATCATATCACTCCGCCCCTTATTGATAGACATGCGTTCAGGGTCATAGGTTGGCGAACTGACCATTGCCAAAATCTCCCCACTTGAAGGTTCAATCGCTACCACTGCGCCGATTTTCCCGGTCATCAACCGTTCTCCTAAGGCTTGCAATTTGATGTCAATCGTACTCACTAAATCGGTTCCGGGTGTTGCCGAAGAATCCGAAGCCCCATTTTTCCAAGGACCTACCAAACGCCCTAATTTATCTTTCAAAATGTATCGATACCCTTTTCTGCCGCGCAATAAATACTCATATTGCTTTTCCAAACCACTCGAACCAATATAATCGCCTGATTCATACACACCAAGTGAATCCGTAATTTGTTTTTCATTGACCTCACTCAGATAACCTAAGGCATGCGCTCCATTGCGTTGCGGAAACCCGCGCACATTGCGCACCACGACGAAAAAACCCGGAAATTCGCTCAAACTCTCCTGAAAACGGGCATAAACTTCGGGTTGAATCATGGTTTGAAATGCAAATGGCAAGGATTTAGAAAACTTTTTGCTTGCCCAATTTTTATTCAAATTGGTTTTAAACGCTACTGTATCAATGCCCAAAAGCCGACAAAATTTAAACGTATCCATATTTTTGTCAATATGTTTATACGTTACCATGAGGTCATAAAGTGGGTTGTTATAGACCAATAACGCCCCATTTCGGTCGTAAATCACGCCGCGAGAGGGGTAAATCACATCTTTTTCAATTGTAATCGCCTCCGCTTTGCTCCGATACGACGAATCAATCAATTGTAATTGGGCGGCTCGAAAGAGCATAATGAGTGCCGTCAAGGTAAAAACGCCCATAATCGTGTATTGGCGGTCTCTGTTAATATCCAAGTTTGCCATGTTAAAAGAGTAGGTTTTTATCTATTAGGTAACGGTTGATAGCGTTTGCTACATGTTCAGCCAAATGAATGTAAGTTCGTTAAATCGTCACAAAGATACAACACAAAGAAAGATTTTTTTTCAAATTCGATAAAATATTAATAATCAATGCTTTATCGAATTTCGCAATCAAGATGTTTCTGTTAAATCATTTGAATCAATCTCTTTGTAACGCTCCAAATCTGCACAAAACAAAGCCAAACTCTTATTATTTTCCAATATTTTGTTTAAAATTTTCCATTTTCTAAAATCATGGCTTAAAAATAAATATTGGGCTCGTTTATCGTTATTCAAAGCAGCGATTTTATTTTTTAATGTTGGTAATAACGCCCGCATCAGAAGCACCTTCTGCAATAATTGCTACTCTCATCGGTTAAAAATGATTGGGTAAGCCGCCTAAATAACCACGCATCCACAATTCAGATAATTTTAAATCCTTATCTTTGACGGCAGGTTTTAACTTAATTTTTTCAATCTTAGTGGCACCGTTATCGCGGCGTTTGACCACAAATAAGCATTGTGTCGGGTCGTGCAGGTTCAAACCATCCAAAATCGCAGGATTATGAGTGGTCAAAATCACTTGTTTATGATGTTCTTTTGCCAAAACCGCTAATTTTTTAATCAAGAAACGCCCTAATCGTGGATTTACGGCATTATCAATGTTGTCAATCGCAAAAAAAGCAGGCGTTTCATCGCTGATAAATAACGTAAAGTAAAATAACAAATATAAAAAACCTTCATTAGCACTGCGCTGGTCGAAATATTTCAAGTCGCGTTGTAAATAACTATCTTTTATTTGAATCCGTTTTTCGGTAAACACCAAGTCTTGTGGCATATCAAACCCGTCAAACCAATCCAATAAATGCAATTGTTCATTAATTTTGTCAAAAAGGGCAGGTTTTTCGCGAGAAAGTTCCATCAAATGACTGAATAATCCTTCGCCGCGCATTCCAATCGGGCGAATTTGACTTTCTTCATTGAAATTGCGCAAAAAATGATTTTCAGGAGCAAATATTAAAAATTTATCTATATTGTTTTGTTCTGACCAAGACTTCCATTTGCTACCAATCGTTGATTTAAGTTTTTCCTCATCCTTTCTTGCATCCGTTTCCAATTTAGAAATTTGTCTATTTAGAAATTTATCTATAATTGCCTGTCCCCATTTTTCTTTTATATCCAATTCTTTTTTTATTGCTTCTGTTTTTTCATGAACTTCTTTTTTTATTTCGTTTAAGAGTGCTTTATATTCTTGCAATATTTCTTGGCTATCTTCACGTTGCTTAGTTTCCAAATTTTCAATATACAATGGTGTGAAATTCCAAACTTTATTAAAGTAATTGAGGTTAAATTGTATATTTATATTTTTATCGTCTGTAAATCCCAATTCAATTGCTGATTTTTGAGTTTCATCAAAAGCTGCAGTCATCAAATTCGGATGTGTCACCCGAATGCGATTCCCTAAAAACTCTTGTTCCAATTTCCCCGAAAGAGCCGCCGCACCCATTGTAATACTTTCCAAAATATTAGATTTCCCCGCACCATTTGCCCCGATGAACACATTGAGTTGCCCCAATTCCAAGTCTAATTTTTGAATGGATTTAAAATTTTGAATTTGGATTTTTTGAATCATATTGCTAATCAATTTGTTAATTGGTTCGTTAAATCGTCACAAAGATACAACACAAAGAAAGATTTTTTTGCCCCAAGTTGCAACTTCCTGTAACTTTCCTGTACCTTTGGAGATATTTTAATCCAAAATTACTATGAAAATCATTCCGTTTTTACTGCTATTGCAAACGCAACTCCTTGTAGCTCAACAAGGTTTAAAAGGTGAATATTTTGCATCTGAAAATTTGACAGGCAAAATATTGACGCGAGTTGACCCCAAAATTGATTTTAATTGGTCACTTGGCACTTCGCCTGCGGCGGGCATTGCGCCCGAAAATTATAGCATTCGTTGGACAGGCAAGTTGCGCGCTCCACAAACGGGAGTCTATACCTTTGCGGCAAAAGTCGATGATGGGATTCGGGTTTGGGTCAGCGATGTCAAAGTCATTGATGCTTGGACTTTGAATGATTCAAAGGATTTTCAAGGGCAAGTTTCCTTGAAAGCGGGTGCTTATTACGATTTGAAAGTGGAGTATTTCAATGGGATGCGAGAAGGCGAAATTCATTTATTATGGGATTTACCCGATACCCCGAAACCTTTTTTCAAATCTTTTAGCAAAAAATCAACGGCACAAGTCATTGATAATCAATATTTTTACACGCCAGAAACGCCTAAATCGGAGCCGATACCTCCTGCCAAACCAACCGTTGCCGTAAAACCAACCGTTGCCGTAAAACCAACGCAAAAAATCAACGGCACAAGTCATTGATAATCAATATTTTTACACGCCAGAAACGCCTAAATCGGAGCCGATACCTCCTGCCAAACCAACCGTTGCCGTAAAACCAACCGTTGCCGTAAAACCAACCGTTGCCGTAAAACCAACCGTTGCTGTAAAGCCCAAACCGACTCCTAAGCCACCACCGAAACCAAGTCAAACCGTCAATTTGGATACGGTGACGCATTACGTAGCCCGAAATGTTTTATTTGAAAAATCGACGAGTGTAATGTATCCAGCCTCTTTTGAGGAATTGGATAAATTGGCAACCATGTTGAAAAAATTTCCTGCCAAACGCATTATGGTCGAAGGTCATACGGATTACATTGGGAATGTGCAGAGCAATTTGCGCCTTTCGGAAGAACGCGCCCAAGCCGTTGCGCAATATTTGACGAACAAAGGTATTGATAATCAACGGGTTAGCTTTCGTGGTTTTGGTGGAACGCGCCCTGTCAGTCGAGAAGATACACCTGATGAACATGCGCGGAATCGGCGCGTAGAATTTATGATTCAATAACAATGAATCTGTTTTCACAATACAAAACGCGCTCTATCAAGCAGTTATGCGATAGAGCGCGTTTTAATTATCCTTTTTTCAATCGATTTAAACCTGCTTTTGCCTTCATATGCAGCCCATCTGCATATTCGGACGGACTCAAATCCAAACAAATTTGATAATATTTTCGCGCTTCTGCCGTCTGCGCACCCTCTTCGTAAAGGATGCCCATTTGCAAGGCAGCATTACACGCATAATAAAAAGGTTTATTGCGTCCATCTTGAATCGTTTTGAAAAACGCATCCACTGCCTCTTGCCGCCTGCCCGTCATCTGATATACGCGCCCCAATCGATACAAATATTCCAAACGCAACGCATCTGTTGGAAAATCCTCTATTTTTTTTTGATTAAAAGTCGATAATGCTTTGCTATAATAACCGCCATCGAAAAAAAGTCGCCCGCGCAAAATCGTTATATCAGGCACAATACCCGATTTTGCCTCCTTTTGAGCCGATTGGTCTTCGCCAATGATGGTTGCACCATGCGTTTTACATTTTTCTATATAACTTTTATAATTATTTAAATCGTTGTTTAACAACGCATTCCAAGCCAATTTGCGATACGCTTCTTTGACGTAATTTTTGCCTTTGAAATGATTTAAAAAAGTTTGAAAATGTTTAGGCGCGTCTGCATCCCCGCGAAAGAGTTTTGCCAAACCCAAATTATAATCCGAAAACCAACACGGATGATACATCGAACCAACAGGACGATTTTCCAACAATTCAATAGCTCTATCATTATGCCCTGTTTTCGTGGCGATATTTGCCATCGCAAGGCAGGCGATTGGATTTTCCTGCACTTTCAAACGCCCATTATTGATAACTTTCCAAGCATGTTGCGGTTGATTATTCAAATGCAACATCATCAACGCGTACATTACTAAGGCTTCTTGTTCAAAGGCATAATCACTTTTTTGCGCATATTGGATGACTTCTTCCAATTCGGCTTGTCCTTGTGTCAACGTTCCATTCAAACCACTGACAAATTTCACGACTGTTTTATAATTATCTGGAATATTCCCCGCAAGCGAATGTAATACGCCTAATGCTTGTTTATTTGGCATAAAATGGGGAAACAACCGTTGATTTTCTTCTAAATCGGAAAAGGCGGCACTCACTTCCCGTACTGCCGTCAAATATTCATTGAATTTTAAGCGCGCCATTGCCCACATTAAACGCACTTGCGCCTGCGTGTATCGATAATAAGGCGATTTCGGATCCCCTTTTTTCAATAAAGCCAATCGTTTATCCTTGTTGACTTCCAATCGACGCAATTCAGGTTCTTCTTCGTTGACGAAAACTTTCAAACAATCGATGTAATTTTCAACAAAAAAAACCATCATATTGTTGGGTTCACTGATTTTGAGGGCATCAATTGCAGTGATAGCTTCCTCAAAACGCAAACTGAGGGCTTGATTATAAGCCGTGTGCAATTTAGGCGACAGTTCAAATTTGCCTGCTGCCTGCCCTTGCCATGCGGCACTTATCATCAAAAAAGTGACACTTATTTTTTTCAAAAACATATTTGATAGGGTTAATTTATTCAAAATAGACCTCACCGATGTCGCTGCCGCAAAACGGCTAATACATCTTCTAACGACACGTCTTTCGCCGCCAACAAGACCAAATAATGATATAATAAATCCGCCGCTTCCCCTAAAAACAGTTCTTTATTATTATCTTTGGCTTCAATTACTAATTCGATGGCTTCTTCACCCACTTTTTGCGCCACTTTATTGATGCCTTTTTGAAACAAACTGTTGGTATAAGATTTAGAAGTAGCTGGATTTTCTGCTTTTCGCGCAAGAATGACCTGTTCGAGATGCGTTAAAAAATGCGGTTGTGGTGTAACAGGTTGTGTATTAAAACAATTGTCCGTTCCCGTGTGACACACCGCACCCGCAGGACGCGCTTGTATCAACAACGTATCCTTATCGCAATCTTGCTGCACGGAAACGATGTGTAGGAAATTTCCCGAAGTTTCGCCCTTTGTCCAGAGTCGATTTTTGGTTCTACTCAAAAAAGTGACTTTGCCAGTCGCTAAGGACTGCATTAATGCCGCCTCATCCATGTAGCCCAACATGAGAACAGATTGATTATCAGCATCTTGTATAATCGCAGGAAGCAGACCAGCCCCTTTTTGAAAATCTAATGCTTGGGGATTGAAATTAATTGGTATCATAATACGGATTTTTTTATTGGATTATAAAACCATTTTAGTGGGTTTAAGTTGTCCCAAAACTTAGATTCCTTCTAAAAACCTTCGTCGTTGGGAAACCTATATTTCGCACTGAGTGGTTTTGCGATACAATGGGAACGCGGATAACGCGGATTGGGCGAATTTTCACGGATTTTCCCTGAATTTTAAAAAAAATCCGTGCGAATTCGCCTAATCCGCGTTCCCATCGTATCCAAAACCACCCGATGCAAAGTATATTTCCCGTGATTCGTAGGAAGTAAATTTTCCAACGACGAACCGTTTGGTGAAAGATGATTTTTTGAAATCTTGCTTTTTTTTGAAAAAAAATGACTCGAACCGCTTATTTTTGCGCGTTCAATTTTTTTATTCAAAAAAAAATAAACGTTTATTATGGAGACGGACCTTAGTTTATACATTGAGATGGCGGAGGAAGCGATGGAATATGCCCTCGAACATCTTAAAATTGAGTTGGAAAAATTGCGTACAGGCAAAGTTGCGCCATCGACTTTTTCGGGTGTGACGGTCACTTATTATGGAGTGCCAACGCAATTGAACCAAGTGGCAACCATTTCGGCAGCCGATGCGCGCACGATTATCATCCAGCCTTGGGAGAAAAAGATGCTTAGTGCCATTGAAAAAGCCATTTTTGAGTCGGGCATGGGTTACACGCCGCAAAATGATGGGCAATTGATTCGCATCAATATCCCGCCGTTGACCGAAGAACGCCGCAAATTGTTGGTCAAACAAGCCAAAAATGTGTCGGAAGAAACCAAAATTGGGATTCGCAAAGCCCGTCGCGAAGCGATGGAAGCTGTGAAAAAAGAAGTTAAAGCAGGCTATCCAGAAGATGCAGGTAAGAAAAAGGAAGCAGAAGTACAAAGTATGACGGAAAAATTTGAACAAAAAGCTGAAAAATTGTTTGAATTGAAGGAAAAAGATATTATGACCGTGTAAACAGCGCGTAATCGTATAGCGTTTGGAGGGTTTTCAAACCCTCCAAACGCTGTAATGATTAGAAACGTATTATTTTTATTTAAAATTTCAATATAAAAATCATGGCTAAATCCAAGAAAAAAAAAGTGGTGAAAAAGGTCGTTCAACCTGTTTTCAACCCTCAAAAATATATCATTGATGCAGCCCGTAAATTGCCAATTCACAGTTGTTTGGTGAATGAGGCTTGGGATGAGATGGGGATGGCAGTCGTAATTATCACGCGATTGCGCCCGAAAGGAACGTTTGTAATTGGCACTTATGTGGTGGATACGTTTTGTTTAGGCTTGAAAGACACGGCTTGGTGGGTCGATGCAGATGAGGAACATTTGGAACGCATTCAAAAAGGAATGCAATTGGATTTTGTGGAAATTGAGGAAGATGTTGCATTTAATATCATTTATGGAGCTATTCGCTATGCGAAAAACCTTGATTTTCAACCGCATAAAGATTTTGAAACAACGCAATATATTTTAAATCCATTCAGTTCCATTGAAGACCTTGAATTAACATTTGGGCTTAATGGCAAACCCAATTACGTACAAGGTCCGAAAGATAAGCCATTGAGCATTATCCAAAAACTGGAACGGAAGTTGGGCAAAGCTGGTTTTGAATTTACGATGGAAGCGGGCAATATGCCTTATGGATTGCCTACATTGGACGACGATGAGGACGAACATGAGGGCGATGATGATACCGAGTATGCTGATTATGAAGAAATTAAAGATGATAAAAAATAAAATATTTTATTAGAAGTTTCAGAAAGGTGTCTTTTTAAAGATACTTAATATACAAAAAAGGGTATCCTTAATATTTTTAGGTATTAGAATAAAACTACAAGGTGCGGCAAGTTGTAACTTGCCGCACCTTTCTCCACCGTTTCGCCTTGTAATGAAAACGAAAAGTGAAACTACAAAGTGGAAATAGGCGCAACCAAACCAACATGAGGGATGACAATTGCATCAATTTTGTCAAAATGGCACTAAATTTATATAAAAAAATAGCTATGTGTAAGGCTACATAAGCCCGCCGTTCCGCAATAATAGGAACCCTAAATTTACTTTTCAAATTTATTTTTCAAAAAGGGATAACTGAATACTGTCAGCAGGATTATCAAACCGCCGATATAAAAAGAGGGTGTCAATTCTCTATCTTCGTGTAATAAAGGTATTGCCATCGAAATCCCGTAAATCGGTTCTAAATTGATGGCAAGACTTACTGTGAATGCTGAAACGTGTTTCATCGCCCGCAAGGTCAAAATGTAGGCAAGATTCGTACAGATGAGCGATAAAAACAATAAGTAAAACCAATCCATACCGATAGGCATCATTTGTTGCACTATTGGATTTTTAAATCCATAAAGTATTGATATTAAAATACTTATAAAAATAAAACCAGTTGCTAATTCCACAAAAGTCATGGTAAATGGGTCTGTATCATTCACATTTTTCTTATTGGCAATGGAAAATAGCGTACCCAAAAATGCGGATATAATGCCTAATATGAATCCAGTATTCATCTCCGAAGGCAATTCTCCGCCTGCCAACCAAATCGCAGGCAAGATAATCACACTCAACCCAATTTCATGTAATTTAATAGGTTGTCGATTCAAAAGCGGTTCTAAAATCGCTGAAAATAAGGAGGTGAGGGAAAACGTGATGAGTGCGACGGAGGCATTCGCATATTTTATAGACCCATAAAAAAATATCCAATGTGTTATGATTAAAACACCAATCCCAGATAGGCGTTTTAACACAGGCAAAGGCAGTTTTCGAGCATTTTTCCAAGCGTCCGAGAGCAACAAAAATACAATACACGTAATCAGTAATCGCCACCAAATCAACATAATAGCGGATAATTGTATCAATTTGCCTAAGATTGCTGTAAATCCATACAGAAAAACAGCTACATGTAATTCGACATAAGTGCGCCGTTCAACAGCCATGTTTTATCATTATTTTGTTAAAATGCGCAAATGTAGTGATTATATGGTATTTTATTGGAATTAGGAATTGAGGAAAATTAGGAATTAAGGACGCATTTGCTTGATTTTTTTGCAAAAAATCAAGCAAATGCGTCCTTAATTCCTAATTTTCCCTAATTCCTAATTCCAATATTTAGTAACTAATTTTCACCAAGCGTGCTTTGCCGCGCACTTCGCTCGGCACTAACAATTCATTCGCGCCAATTTGCATCGCATCTCGAAAACGCATCATGATTTCTAAGGCTTCTGTATTCATCACGCTGTGTCGCTCCACCGTTCCATCGCCTTTCAAAGCGTATTCGCTGACCGTCGTGGAACGGTCGATTTCGTCATTATAAACTAAGCGCAAGGCACTTGGGGTTTTTAAAACAAAACACGAGGAAAAATTAGCCCCATCATCGTGTGAATATTGTTTTTTAGGTAAGATTTTTTTCCAATGTAAATCGCCCTTCGGATGAAAGGAAAACAAATAAAAATCATCGTAATAATGGTCTATCATGGAACGGGGACGCGGTGCGCCAAATCCCGGATAATTGGAACTCGTTCCTGCCGTCGAAAAACCACCCGCCGCCAAATAGCGCGCGACATCTTGCGATTGCTCGCCTACCATCAAAAAACCACCATCACGACGCAACACCAAATCTCGAACTTCTAAATTATCCAAGCCTTTACTACTCGTTTCTTTTTTGCCAAGCGATTGCGCAATAAATTCATTTTCAAAGGGTTGCAATAAAATTTCGGGCGTTGGTTGCAACGACATATAAAAACTTCCTTGTATTTTACCATTCCACCGTTTCGTGTAAAAACCACCTGCAACCAATCGTTGATTTTGATTATCATACACAAATTTAACATTCGCATTCACGGCTTCCGTCATCCGAATTGTATCCAATGCCTCTCCACTCAAACCATAGGTTTTAATACAAAATACATGTTTTTCTAAACTTGCCAATCGATTCTCTTTTTCCCAAATCACGTACATATCGGCGCGATTATTAAATACAATTTGTTTAAAATGCTCCTCCACATTCCAATCTTTCAAAGGAAATTGAAAATTCCAAACGACTTTCAATGTATCTAACCGACCTGCAACTGCAACCAGTCGTTCTCCCTCCGAAGTGCCATGAACTAAAAACCGTTGTCGGTCTTCCGATGTTAAAAGCGTTAATTTAGGCAACTCCATTTTGCCAAAATCATGAATCGTTGCGGAATCCAATAAGCGTCCATGCACATCGTACTTATTGATTTTCAAATACTTATGCCCTTTTTTGGTATAAGAAAAAACAGCACTAAAATCATTTTTCGAGGTGATAATATCTAACAATTGAGGATTGCCTTTTTTTTCTAATTCGATTTCGCGCTCTCCGAGTTTATGTAATTTATCATCATAAGCGGTGATAAAAAGTTTATTATCGCGCATCACATAGAGTTGCACGCGCTCCTTAATTTTCCCAATGATGCCGTACATGTCCGCCCGATGTAGGCTCATTTCATCATTAGCGACGAGATAAGTTTGTCCAATTGTTTGATTTGCAAACAAAAAGTTGATAAAAAGGCAGGTTGAGTAGATTATTTTTTTCATACTTACAGGTATTTTTTTAAAAAGATACCTACAAAAATACGCCTTTTTTAATTACAAAATAGGATGTAAATCACAAAAGTAAGTCGTTAAAGTTAAATAATCGAGAACAACGTTTGGAGGGTTTCAAAGCCTTCAAACGTTATATACTATTATCGATTATATAAAGTCATAATTTCTGCATCACTCAATGCGCGATTGTAAAAAAGCAAATCCGAAATATCGCCGATGATACTCGCTCGTTTATTTTCAATCGTACCGCCTATTTGGAATGGAACACTTGGTTTATTATAACTATGTGTCACACTGCCTGCCAGTTTGCCATCCATAAAAATGCGCCAATCGTTGTCCTTTTTGACCAAAGCCAGATGCACCCATTGATGCACGGGAATCGGATTCGGCGCAACCCATGCACCACACGTCCCGCCCGGATTGCCTCCAAGCAACAGGCAAACCCTATCGCCCATCCCGCACACGCCATCGCCAACGATTAATCCGAAACCATCCATAGAACTTAGTCCTGCAAAAAAAATCGCTCCTTGTAGATGACTCGCATTCCAATACGCCCAACAACTTATCGTAAGTGCTTGAAAATCATTGTTTTTCAAAGGACAAGAAATAAAACTATTATAACCCCAAAAATGATAAGCCGTATTGGACGTGCCGCGCCGATTCGCTGTCAAGAGCGTATTGAACGGAAGTGCGTGTTGCTCATTGCCACTTTCATCGCGGCAATTGCCCGACAACGGATAATGCGCTATCAAACCATCCTTCACCATGGCAGGCGTTTTTTGAATTTGTCCATCGCTCGAAAACGATTGTAGGAAGGCAAGAGCTGTTAAAAAACGCTTTTTTAGATACTTTTTTTTCATGTAAAATGTAATTTTGGTCTAAAACAAGCAAGATTACTTCGTAATTGCGTAAAATTTCGTAAATTTTTCAAATTTACGAAATTTGTGGCGCAAAATTTTGTAAATTTTTCAAATTTACGAAATTTGTTGCGCAAAATTTTGTAAATTTTTCAAATTTACGAAATTTGTTGCGTAAAATTTTTTAAATTTTTCAAATTTACGAAATTTGTGGCGCAAAATTTTGTAAATTTGAAAAATTTACGAAATTTGTTGCGTAAAATTTCGTAAATTTGAAAAATTTACGAAATTTGTGGCGCAAATCTATTTGTGGGTAAGGGAAAACACATCAAAAATGCAAGGCTCTATTCGCCGTAGCCGCCAAAGCTGCCTCTTTAAACGCTTCCGTGTAAGTCGGATGTGCATGCGATATCCGCGCCGCGTCTTCCGCAGAAGCCCGAAACTCCATCAAGGCAACTGCTTCCGCAATCATATCCGCCGCTCGCGGACCCACCATGTGAACCCCCAAAATCTCGTCCGTTTCTTTGTGCGCCAACACTTTCACCATGCCTTCAATGTCCGTACTCGCCCGCGCCCGACCTAACGCCCGAAAAGGGAATTTGCCCACTTTATAAGGTACGCCATCCGTTTTCAATTGCTCCTCAGTTTGACCCACTGCTGCCACTTCGGGCCAAGTATAAACGACTCCCGGAATCAAATTATAATTGATATGCGGTTTTTGACCAGCAATGCTTTCCGCAACCAACACGCCTTCTTCTTCTGCCTTATGCGCCAACATTGCGCCATGAATCACATCACCAATAGCGTATATATTTTCTACATTGGTTTTCAAATGATTATCAACCGCGATACGCCCGCGTTCATCCTTTTTCACCCCTGCATTTTCCAATCCAAGATTATCCGTATAAGGGCGGCGACCAATCGCTACCAAACAATAATCGGCTTCTAATACTTGAATCGCTTCTGAATCGCGTTTTTTAAACTCGACTTTTACACCCGTTTCGCCCACTGCGGTCACATTAGTCACACCATGTTTCAAATAAAATTTGAATCCTAAATCTTTCAAACTGCGTTGCAATTCTTTGGAACAATCGCCATCCATGCCCGCAATCAGCCTATCCATGTACTCAATTACATGAATTTCCGTCCCCAAACGCCCATAAACCGAACCCAATTCCAAGCCAATCACGCCGCCACCAATGATAACCATTTTTTTAGGAATGGTTGTCAAGGTCAAGGCTTCGGTGGAAGTAATGATGCGTTTTTTATCATAATTGAACGCCGCAGGAACAATGGGTTTTGAACCAGTTGCAATAATAACTTTCTGTGTATCAATGGTTTGTGAACTACCATCTGCTTTCGCAACCTTGATTTGATGTGCATTTTCAAACGAACCATGTCCGTAAAAAACGTCAATTTTATTTTTTTTCATCAAAAATGCAACGCCATCACAAGTCTGTGAAACAACTTGATTTTTGCGTTGAATCATCTGCACCATATCGACCGTCAAATCACCTGAGATATTTAACCCATGTAATTTGAATTTATGCACCGCATTGTGATAATGTTCGGACGAATCCAATAAGGCTTTCGATGGAATACAGCCCACATTCAAACAGGTGCCGCCCAAAGTCGCGTATCTTTCGATAATAGCGGTCTTCAAACCCAGTTGCGCGGCGCGAATTGCTGCTACATAACCACCTGGACCTGAACCAATTACAGTTACATCGTATTGCATATTTTTTTAATTTTTGAAACACATAGTTCACATAGGAAGACATAGGACACATAGGGTCCATTCATTGGGAATGCTTGCATTCCCAATGAATGCCCCTATGTGTCCTATGTTTGAAAGCATTTTTGCTGCTGAAACTTGTTCATAAAGCAAGCATTCCCAATGAATGCCCCTATGTGTCCTATGTTTGAAAGCATTTTTGCTGCTGAAACTTGTTCATAAAGCAAGCATTCCCAATGAATGCCCCTATGTGTCCTATGTCCTCCTATGTGAACTATGTGTTAAGGAACTTCGATTTTATTAATAATTTGATTTACAATATCTTCCGCCGTCATATTCTCCGCTTCTGCCTCATACGTCAGTCCAATCCGATGCCGCAAAACGTCTTGACAAATCTGCCGAACATCTTCTGGAATCACATAACCGCGCCGTTTCAAAAACGCATATGCCTTCGATGCCAATGCCAAATTGATGCTCGCACGCGGCGAACCACCATATTCAATCATGTTTTTCAAACGCGGTAAGCCATATTTTTCAGGATTTCGCGTCGCAAATACGATGTCGAGGATATATTGTTCAATTTTTTCATCCATATAAACCCGACTCACCACTTGGCGCGCCCGCAAAATCTCCTCAATCGACACCACTTTCTGAACCGCGACCGCAAGACCTGTCAAATTGCGCCGCACGATTTCGCGTTCTTCGGGTTGACTCGGATAGCCGATTTTCACTTTCAGCATAAACCTATCCACTTGCGCTTCGGGCAGTGGATACGTCCCTTCTTGTTCAATCGGGTTTTGAGTTGCCAACACCAAAAACGGTTCGGTCAACTTGAACGTATCATTCCCAATCGTCACTTGTCTTTCGCCCATCGCCTCCAAAAGTGCCGATTGCACCTTCGCAGGAGCGCGATTAATCTCGTCCGCTAAGACGAAATTGGCAAAAATGGGTCCTTTCCGAACTGCAAATTCCGCTTTATTCGGATTGTAAATCATCGTACCGATGATGTCGGCAGGCAACAAATCAGGCGTAAATTGAATACGACTAAATTGGGCATTCACCGCCGCAGAAAGGGTTTTAATTGCCAATGTTTTCGCCAAACCGGGCAACCCTTCCAACAAAATATGTCCTCGCGTGAGCAAACCTATCAATAATCGGTCAATCATATTCTGTTGACCTACAATGACTTTTGCGGTTTCTGCTTGGAGCGCGTCTAAAAAACGACTTTCAATATAGATTTCCTGATTTAATGCGTCAATTTCGGATGCGGTCATTTTATAATAACTTTTTTTAAATTTTAATTTAATTTATCATCTTTCTCAATTCTTCAAAGGTTGGATTCACTGCAATAATCGTCCCTTCGTGATTCAATAAAATTTTACTCGGAATGACCCGAACACCGTATTTTTTTGCCACAGGTGAATCAAAATGTTTTAAATCTGTTACCTGATAAGCCCAATGTAAATCCAATTGTTCAATGGCTTTTAACCATTTTTCGCGGTCGCGCTCAATACCGATTCCAATGATTTCCAATTGTTTCGATTTAAATTGGTCGTAAAAGGCAACCAATTCGGGTGCTTCTGCCCGACACGGCGGACACCAACTACCCCAAAAATCCAACAAAATGTAGCGATGTCCTTTTTTCAAAACGGCTGACAACGATAAGCTATCGCCTTGTGCAGAAATTGCTGTAAAATCAATAGCTTTTGCGCCGTTAATAGCAGTCGGCGTTTTATACAGGTATCGCCCGATGACCCAACTGATAGGCAGAATGATTAAAAACCACTTTTTGTTCATTTTTTTTGATATTAGTAAACAATCCAGCGCGAAAAAACATGCAAATATCGGTTTTCTTTATCAAATGGAAATGCTTTTTTTAATGAAAAACCACCATTTGCAAGAAACTTGCGGCAAGTGTCAACTTGCCACAAGTTATGTCTTAAAAAATATAAATTTTTAATTATTTTACTTAACTTACTGATTTCCAATCTACATCTTTGTATTCATCCAACAATAATGCCCCAATCGTGCAGAATAAAAAGGTCATTAACATCGCCGTCAATATTAACATCGCCCGTTTGGGACGCGATTTTTGAACAGGCGTTTCCGCCACTTCCGAAATGTGCAATGCCGAAATCTGTGACCCATAAGCCGTTTTCAATTGGATAAACCGTTCTTGGTCGAGCGACAATTGTTCGCGCCCGCGCTTGTACTTTTGGTAAAAAAGCGCAACCCCATTCATCCCTTCATTATAACGACTCAAATTGGACATCCCCAATTTCATTTCGGCTTCATACGCCCGCACCGTTGCCCGCAATTGCGTTAAAGTATCTTTTAAGATGTCAGGCATTTTTTCCAATTCTTCCAATTTCGTTTTGGCAAAAATGTAATTGGAAGTTGCTTGTCCTGTCACACGCGTCATGCCTTCGGTCTGCGTTTCGAGGTCATATACGCCATATCGTTGACGCAAATGCGTCAAGGTATCTGAAATTTTAGCCAATTCAATCTCTTTTAATTTAAAATTTTCATCATATGTACGAATCAATTTTTCTTGCGTTTCCTTGATTTGGCGTTGCGCAATCGCATCAATTTGAATGCGAGCCGCATTTGCCATCTCTGCTGCCCACTTTCTATCCTTGTCTTCTACTGAAATTTCAATTGCATTATTTTTTGTTTTTTGAACCAAATACAATTTATTTAACATTTCGCGGACTTTGAACGGGGCTAAACGCTGTGTCGTATCAATTTTATAATGTTTATATAAATCAAATTTCTTTATCAACATTTCTGCCACTGGACCCGACTGCGCAATCGTGAGGATGCGGTCATTATCTACTTCGGTTCCAAAATACTCCATATCTTTGGTGGAAAGCCCAAAAATCTGTTCTGGTTTAAAAACATCGGGACTTGCGACGTTAAAAACCGTCGTTGCCTGATAGAAATCGTCCAGCAACAGGAACGAAATCAATGCACTAGCAAATCCGACCGCCAAAACGGTACGCAAAATAGGTCGGCGGCGGCGTAAAACGGCGGACACGACCTTGACGAGGTTATCTGGTTGCGAAAGTTCAGTCATAATTTTCAATTAAAGTCTGCAAAGGTATTTTTTTTTTACAATAAACAAGGGATTTTAATCAACGAACCATGATACAATTGGAATGCGGATGACGCGGATAGAGCGAATTTTCACGGATTCTTTTTATTTTTCACGGATTCTTGGTTTTCGTTGAAAATGGAGGCGGAAAAAAATCCGCGCAAATCTGCTTTATCCGCATCATCCGCGTTCCAATCGTATCCGCTTCAAAATAGGCACGGTTTTGGAAAACAACTACGCGACTTTTCAAAACCATAGGTACAAAACGCCTATTTTTTTATTTTAATATTTAAAAAATTAAAAATCCTACACTTAGAACAATAAGCACGTTTTTTATGCCCCCCGCATTACAATCTTTAAATTCTTGACCAATAAAAATCGATTGAAAATGGGGTTGAAAACAGCTACCTTACACCTCCGAACAGCGTTTTTAAATCTAATAACGCCCGTTTCGATATTTTTTTCTTTATACACGACTGCCATGATTGCGCAACCTTGTAGAGACATCATTGGATATTATCCTGCTTGGCAGTGGTATGACCGCAATAAATTGGTGCGCCCCGCAACCATTCATTATAGCAAATATACGATGATTAATTATTCGTTTTTCAAACCCATGCCTGACGGTTCGATTGTCGGCACGGATGATTGGGCAGACCCACTCATTTTGGAAGGCGAAATGAATTGGAAAACCGTACCTGCTTCCCATGATGCAACGACTTCTTTGCCGCATTTAGCACATCAAGCGGGCGTTAAATTGTTAATTTCAGTCGGTGGATGGTCGATGTCAACCGATTTTCCCGCAATTGCGGCGGATCCAGTGAAAAGACAACGATTTGCAAACGCTTGTAAAGACTTGATTCAAAAATATAATTTGGATGGTATCGACATTGATTGGGAATATCCCGGCTACGTCGAACATGGCGGTACACCTGCCGATAAGCGCAATTGTACCTTATTGTATCAGGCGATTCGGTCGGCGATTGACGCACATGGCGCGACGAATGGCAAAAAATATTTGCTCACAGGTGCTTTTGGCGCGTCTCCGCAACATTTTGAAAACATTGAGTGGGCGAAATTGACTCCCTTATTGGATAGAATTAATTTGATGACCTATGACTTTTTTGGCGCATGGAATGAAAGCACCAATCACAACGCGCCGCTTTACGCAACAGCCCAAATTGGTTGTGTCGATTGTAACATTCAATTTACCATTGATAAATTATTAAATACGTATAATGTTCCAAAAGAGAAACTTGTAGCGGGCGTAGGCTTTTATGGGCGTTCTCAGAAGACGGTAACAGCCCCCTATTTGTACGCGCAAAGTACGAAAACGGTAGATAATGCTACGTTTCCAGAGGATGAAGGCAGCCCTTTGTATTATAATATTGTTAGCAAAATGAACCGTTTTGAGTATCATTGGGATGAAGTCGTTTTGTCGCCTTACTTGACGGGCAAAAATGGATTGAATACGTTTGTGAGTTATGACAATCCGCGTTCTATCGCCCGAAAAGCTCAATATTTTAAAGACCGCGACTTAAAAGGCGTTATTATTTGGGAAATTACAGGCGATTACATCGAAACGGCTCCCAATTCGGGCATTATTGCAGGTACGCCTTTGTTGGATACGTTGAATCAAATCTTTTGTCGCTCAAATGCCCGCACAGGTGCTGGCGCGGCGGAAAAACCTGTTGCGTATTGGTACGAGTATGAAATCGCGCCCAATGAAAGTAATCAAATTAATCTTTTATTCAATGTGTCAAAACCTTCAACAGGCGTGACCGCACAAGTCTATGATATGCGCGGTTTGATGGTGTTGCAAAAAGATTTTGGACATTTGCCGAAAGGCGCGTATCAATATCAATTGCCCGAAACGGCAGATTTGAAAAATAATGTGTATATTATCGTCTTGAAAATTGGGGATAAATTGCATGCCAAAAAATGGTTGAAATTTTAAACACGAGCATCTTGAATTTTTTGAATAGCGTTCAACTATATAACCCAAGTTGCGCGGTAGGCGGCTTCGCCGCCAAAAAGAGGGAAATGGGAACGTGTGTGTGTTGTTTTTTGGAATGAGGCTTTGCCCCATTCCAAAAAACAACACACACACGTTCCCAGAAATTCTTTTTCTGCCTAAAACGGTATTACCGCGCAACTTAAATTATATAGCATCGCAGCGTTCCTACCAAATAAGGTTTGGAATGGCGGTTCGCGCCGCAAAAGATAGCATGTCTTTTTTTTACAAATCTTACTGGACGCAGCAGGAGTCGGGAAATTTATTTCCCGACTCCTGCTTTTCATTCGACTTCGACCGTGCCAGAGCCATTAATCGCCGTATGCACATTGCGCGGTTTGCCGCGATAACGGATATTGCCACTGCCACTGATAGTCGCATTCAAATCGCCTGTCGGTTTGCAATAAATCTGCCCACTGCCACTGACCACTGCATTCACATCGCCTGCCGCGACCGTCGCGGTTTCCATCATCCCACTACCCGATAAGGTCAACTGCATCACATCCGCCTTGCCGCCTAATTGAAAGCGACCTGAACCAGATAACGTTGCATTCAATTCTTTAACCGCTAATTTGGGTATGCGCACCGTCCCAGAACCTGCCATCGTGAGGTTAAACGATTCGCTGGTCAACGCGTCATTCAAATCGGTGCTGCCACTGCCCGCCAAACTCAACGACGTATAAGCAGGCGCGGAAATCTTGATTTTCAACGTTTTATTGTAATCAATTTTCACTTCTTGGTCGAACCAAAGGTGTAAAACATTGTTTTTGACTTCCACTTTGAGGGCGGCAGTAAGGTTTTCTTGACCTGTGACTTCAAAATTATAGGCTCCAAGGGTTAAAAAAATATCTGCATTCACTTCGGAGGCAACGCCTGTGAAATTTTCAACTTTGCGGGTACTTTTTTGGATAGCTCCCGCGCCGCGCAAGGTTGGTTTTTCCCATTTTTCGTATTTTTCGAGGATTTGAGGGTTCGATTGCGCGAATGTGCAACTGGATAGGAACCCGCAAAGGCTTAATGCAAAGAAAAGAGTGCTTTTCATTTTTTTAATGGATTGTTTTTTTAAAATGATGGTTGATTGGTTGCTTTTTGTAAGTAGTTAAAGTTAAATAACCGACAACAACGTTTGGAGGGTTTTAAACCCTCCAAACGTTATACTCCCTTGAAAATCAATCTTTTAGTAGGTATCCCTTTTTGTCAATTTTTTAATTTCAACTACTTAAACGCACAAAGGCGTGTTTGCCATATTTCAATACAGACAATTTTGAAGAAAAAAAGTTGCAAAAGTATCCAGAAATTGGGAAGCCCCCCGCCGAATATTCGGAGAAGGGCCATCCCAAAAACCAATTCTTTACAAAAAAATTGTATATCTTGTTGAATTTAAATCATTTACATTTTCCAAAAACCGATGATTCCCATCAGATTACTCGCCTTTTTTGAGTTTACGAGCTTCTGCTTTTTCTCTTTTTTTCTTTTGCGCTGCGGATTCTGGTTGGTTAAATTCAAAACCTAACGTGATTTCATGCGTCGTAGCATAATTGGCGCGGCTGCTAAACTCCGATAACGAATTGTTATAAGAATAATATAATTGAAAAGTTGGTTGTTTCGTACCCACCATGAGGCTTAATACGCCTGTCGGTCCAGGACGATAGGTGCCTGCTACGATTAACTTATCTTCCAAAAAACCTGCTTTGCAATTGAAATCGACTTCAAACGGGGCATCTAACACGCGGCGCGTTTGTATCGAAGGCTCAATGCTGATGCCATTGGTTTTGAATTTGTAACCTGTGTATAACAACACTTGGCGAAAAGTGGTGCTTCTGCGATTGTCATCGCGTCCAAAAGTGCCAAGTCGCGCCCGAATCAAATTGGGTGTTGACAAACCTACAAAAAACTTGTCATCTAATACAAAATTAGCCCCGAAGGTTGCGTCAAAAAAAGAAAAACCTTGAACAGCATCTTCTGCAACCCTATCGCCTAATTCGTAAAAACTATTTTTACTACCATCCATAACCGACGGGTCTAATTTGAGGCGGTGAAATTCGGTCGAAAAACCAACACCTGCCTTCCAATGTTTTTCATTGAAATGATACGCATACGAAATTTGTCCGCGTTGACGGTCTATCGCGCCTACTTTTTCGGAAAAACCATACGCACCAAGCCCAATATTTTCATTGATTTGACCATTGTAACTCAACGCATAAGAAGTCGGTGCGCCCTCTACGCCAGACCATTGTTGGCGATAATGCGCGAAAAGATAATGTTTGTTATCCATCCCTGTAAATGCAGGGTTGATTAACACCGGATTTAAAATGTAATGGTTGAAAACGCCTTCATCTTGGGCATTGACAGTCGTTACTTGGGTGCTGAGAACAGCAAATATGCTTAAAATTCGTATTACTTTTTTCATTTTATTTAAAAATTGAATGTTTGTTAATAGGTTAACACATAGGACACATAGGGTGACATAGGATACATAGAGCCTTTTTGTAACACATAGAGCCTTTTTTTTAACACATAGGACACATAGGGTGACATAGGACACATAGAGCCTTTTTGTAACACATAGGACACATAGGGTGACATAGGACACATAGAGCCTTTTTGTAACACATAGAGCCTTTTTTTAACACATAGGACACATAGGGTGACATAGGACACATAGAGCCTTTTTGTAATACATAGGGCAACTTTTTAAGTATAAAACCTATGTGCCTTATGTAGCCCTATGTTTCCTATGTGTTAAAAGATTAGTTATCGCGCAAGATGGTTAACGTACCGCGTTTTGTTTCGACGCGTCCACCGCCTTTGCCTGCGCGGATGATGTAGAAATAACCACCTTCTGGTACTAATTTGCCATTTCTATCTTTGCCGTCCCACTCGTCGAAATAATCGTCTGTTTCAAAAACCAATTGTCCCCAACGATTAAACATTTGTAAACCAACTGATTTGAAATCGCAACGGCGAATGCGGAAATAATCGTTTTTACCATCTTTATCCACATTGACCGACATTAACGGCGATGTTTCCAAACAATAATTTGTCGTGTCGCCTTTCAATACAATCTCTGATTTTGTCACCGAACAACCATTTCTATCCGTTACCAAAACGCTGTATTTGCCCGCAGGCAATTTATCCACATCCGATAAACGCGTTGCACCTTTGTCCGACCATAAGTAATCATACGTGCCAATCCCGCCGATAGCAACCGCCCGTGCAGAACCATCTGCAAGATTGCCATTACTTGGTTGCGTTATTAAAACGTTGACATTCAATTCATTCGGTTGCGTTAAATCTTTCGTGGAACCGTAGAATTTGCGTCCGTTCGCATCTGTCACCGTTACTTTATTGACTCCTGCACACAATTGTTGTGCGGTTACTTTGGTTTCGCCCGTTTCCCACTCGTAGCGGAACGGTGCGACTCCACCCGGAACTTCCAAAACCGTCGCAATCCCATCACAACTGCGGAAACAACGCAAGTTGAAACCATTATAATTGGAAATAATCCGTGTGACCACATCGCCTCTTGCAGTATCCTTGATAATCGTGAAGGATTTCGTTATCGAACACAAGGAATCCGAAACCGTCACCGTATAAGTACCCGGTACAAAATTCGTTGCACCTTTGCCGTCATTCGTTGCCGTACCTGCACTCCATCTGTAACCATAATTGTTTTGTCTTGGCAAACCGCCTGTCACCGTTGCCGCCGCAGAACCATCTGCTAAACCACTGGATGGCAACGTATTAATCGAAACTGCCAAATTGGAAAGCGTTGATACATTGAAAATTTGAACCAATAACGCCTGATTAGGGCGGCGCGAATCACTCAAATTCAAGGTATAGACACCCGCAGCAACACCTGACAAACTCGGTGCAGTACTGACGGGATTGCCTTGCAAATCTTTCCACAAGTATTGGTAAGGCGAAACCCCACCTGCTACTTCGACATTGACCGCGCCCGTTCTATCACTTTGGCAATTTACTGGTTGAATATTCACCCGTGTAATCCGCAAAGTATCTGGGGTTGAACAAGATACATATATGTTTTGAGAATATCCAATACAACCTTTTGAATCCGTCAAGGTTACGCTATGACTTTTGCAACCTTCTAATCCAAATAAATCTCTGGAACGTTCTCCATTATTCCACTGATAACCATAAGTTGGTGTACCACCTGTTACGGTCAACGTAATGCTACCATTGCGGCTCCCATTGTCAGGTTGAACGGAGTACAAAACGCGAATCGAATCAGGTTGCGTTACTTCTTGTACTTTTTGAATGATTTGACCATTGGCATCCGTTATCGTGATGCGATACGTGCCTGCTGCCAAATTATTCATCTCAAAAGCACCATTCCGAGAAGGTGGGTTGATGCTATCTCTACCCGTACTTTGGCTGCTGCTCCATGCAATCCGATAAATCGGGTCTCCACCTTCTATCGTGAACGCAATCTTGCCATTTCGACCGCCATAACAATCTACATTCGTCGTATTCCGAATCGTTGCCGTCAACGGACAAGGCGTATAAGCTACGCGCAAAGTCGGTAAGGTAACGACACAACCATAATCACCTGTCACGGTGGCACTGTACGTGCCTGCGCGGATGCCAAAACGGTCTTGGATATTATCCGCAATGTCGCTCCAACGATAATTATAATTGCCATTCGATGGCGTGACGATTAAATCAATGCTGCCATCTCTGCCTAAACACGTTTCTGGTAAAATCACACTATCCACCCGAATGCCTTGTGCGGCATTTCTCAACGTCACTACTTGGGAGATACCTACACCATTTAAGGCATCTGTAACCCGCAAACGATATTGACCTGCACCCAAATTCGTTAAATTCGGAGTCGTTCCAACCACTTGATTCGTGCCTAATTCCCGCCATTCATAGGTGTAAGGGGCGGTTCCGCGAGATACATTTGCGTCGATAGTACCCAATGTTTGATTGGGGCAACCCGCTTGTTGCGTATTTACAATATTTACAATCAAAGAATCGCCAATCGTGCCGCCTACGACAAAACTATTGTTTGCCGTACAACGATTTGCATCCGTCACCGTCAAAGGATAGGTTCCGGGTGCTAAACCAGTCAAATTGGAAGTAATCGCGCCATTGCCCCAAGCGTAAGTGAATGGTGCTGTACCGCCAATGATAGAAGTCGTCACAGCTCCGTTCCGCGCACCACTTGCAGGTGTTGGAACCCCTGTGATGCTCAATGCTGCGGATGGTTGCGTCACATTGATAGCCGTTGTTTTAATACAACCGTTTGCATCTTGAACCCGCAAATTATACGTACCCGGTATTAAACGGTCAATCGTTAAATTGGAAGACGTAAAGTTATTCGGACCCGTCCATGCGTATTGATAAGGCAAAATGCCGCCCGTTACATTGATGGAAATCGAACCATTCGTTTCGCCAAAACAAGTGATTTGGCTTACATTCGGTGCGCCCAAAGTCAAGGCTTCTGCTGGCTCTATCACGGTTGCCACAGGCGGTGTGAATGTACAACTATTAAAATCCGTAATCGTTACGCTATAAGTACCCGCACTTGCATTTGGAATATTGATATTGCGGTCGCCGCCAGACCAAAGATAAGTGTAGGGCGGTGTGCCTCCAAAAACTTCTAAATAAACACCACCGGTGCGTTCTCCGCGACATAAAACAGGATTAACCGTTGTTCTGCCGCCCAAAGTTGCCGCAGGTTGTACGATGTTCAACGCCATAGACGTATAAGTACAACCGCGTGAATCCGTTACGACCACTGTATAACTGCCCGGTAATAAACCAAATACATCTTTTGTCGTTGCGCGAAACGCATTCGGACCCGTCCATGAATACGTGTAAGGTGCAAAACCGCCTATTGGGTTGACCATGATAATTCCATCAGAACCACCATTACAACGAACATTGATAATACTTGGATTGTCAATCGTCAACGTTGAATTGCCTGATACGATGGTTGCAGAAGCGGTTTTCGTACAACCTGCATTATCTGTCAAAGTCACGAAATACGCGCCTGTCGCTAAACCTGTAAGATTTTGAGTCGTTGCTGCAAAGCCATTCGGACCTTGCCATGCGTACGTGTACGGAGCAGAACCGCCCGAAACCGTTAAATTAATCGCACCATTGGAAACACCACAATCTGCTGTGGTGGTTGCAGGTGTGCCAATAGTCAATGTTGTTGGATTGTCTAAAACAATGACTGAATTTAAAGTTGCGGTACAATTCGTTGCATCTGTTACCAAAAGGCTGTAAGTGCCTGCTCCTAAATTGCTGATATTCAAGGTGTTAGCCGTGAAATTATTCGCACCTGTCCAAGCGTAGGTTAAAGCACCTGTGCCGCCCGTCACCGTTACATTGATAGCACCATTGCGTCCACCGCATTGGGTGAAAATAACACTTGGTGCGCCAATCACCAAAGTCGAATTGACAGAACCAATTGTAGCAGTTGCCGTTTTTTCACAAACGCCATCTCGCACCGTCACCGTATAAGTACCCCCTGCAAGGTTCGTCAAATTTTGCGTTGTTGCATTGTTAGACCAAGCAAAAGTATAAGTACCGCCTGTGCTACCCGTGATGGCACCAAGCGTAATCGTACCATTCGTTTGTCCACAAGTCGCTGCGGTGGTTGTCGGAGTTGGAATCGTAATCGTTGTGCTTGCATTGACCGTTGCCGAAATTGATGCCGTACAACCCGAAGCGTCTGTTACTGTCAATTGATACGCGCCAGCAGCCATGCCCATTAAATGGGAATCGGTGCTTGCAAAGTTATTGGGACCTGTCCAACGATTCGTTGTTGCACCTGTCGCGCCTGTCACTACGATAGCAATATCGCCGTTTGGCAATCCGCAACGTGTGTGTACAATCGTTGGCGTGATACTCAAAGTTGAATTTTGAGTATTGACCGTAATATTTTGGGAGACAGAACAATTATTCGCATCTCTCGCCGTCAAAATGTAATTGCCTGCTGTTAAATTGCTGATATTTAATTGAGTCGAGGTGAAATTATTCGCACCTGTCCATGAATACGTCACCGTACCAACACCGCCTGTTACGACGATTCCGTTGATAGCCCCATTGGATTGTCCACAAGAAGCGGCTGTAATCGTTGGTTGACCAATCGCCAAACTCGAAGCGGCATCCGTCACCGTGATTGCGGCACTATTGGAAACCGTACAATTTTGCGCATCTTTCACCGTCACCGCATAACTGCCCGCCCGCAAACCAGTCAAAGCCGCCGTTGTTGCGGTAAAACCGTTTGGACCCGTCCATGAATACGTGAAAGGCGTGTTTCCACCTGTCGGAGCAACCGTAATTGCACCATTCGCTTGACCACAAGAAGAAGCCGTTATGGTTGGTGTACCCAAAGCCAAAACCGCCGGTTCTGTAATCACAATCGGTTGAGACGTTTTCGCACATTGGCGACTATCCGTCACCGTCACCGTGTAACTGCCTGCTGCTAACGAAACTAAATTTTGCGTTGTCGAACTAAACGCATTCGGACCTGCCCACCGCATCGAATAAGGTGCAGTACCTCCTGCAACCGTCAATCGAATTTCACCATTATTCGCACCTCTGCATGTTACATTCGTTGCACTTGCAATATCCACCGTCAATGCAGTGGGTTCTGTAACCAAAGCCGTTGCAGGTGTTAAACGACAAAGATTGGCATCCAATACCGTTACCGAGTATTGACCTGCTGCGATATTGGTAATATTTTGAGTCGTTGCAGTATTGCTCCATAAATACGTGTAAGGCGTTGTACCACCCGTTACGGTCATTACAATCGAACCCGTTGCCATTTGCGCACAATTGATATTTGTAACAGCTTGTGTAGCAGCCAATTGTGTTGGTTCTGAAATATTAAAGGTATCATTTTTGGTAGAAGTACCACTCGTTGTAACGACGATATAACGGCCTGCTCTTAAACCAGTAACATCTTTGGTCGTTGCCGTAAAATTATTTGCACCCGTCCAAGCATACGTATAAGTGCCATTACCACCACTCACGGTGGTCAAAGTAACTGCGCCATCCGTTCCACCATTACATTTTACATTCGTTGTGGTGCTGATGACCAAAATCGGAATCACGCTGACAGCAGGCATCACCACAAAATTATTTCCAAACGTAGAAGGTATCGTCGTACCCGCTTCATCCAAAGCCAAGATTTTAAGAGGGTCTTGCACACAACGGACAAAAGCCGAATCATTTACCACTACATTTGAATTAAAACAAACATCAAACATCGCTGTATTATTCGGCAACGTGACGCTGATGCCTTGCGAATGCGACCAAGAATACCGAATCGTACCTGTATTTGCGGTAAAAGCAAAACTGGCATCTTGACTCATGCCCAACATCAATGGATTGATATTGGCAATCCGCGTATAAGTTAATTTCGTAGAATCAAATCGAATCGAACCTTGAATCCCGCCTACACCTGTAAAATTATCCACTTTCATCGGGACACAAACGGCTGCACCGACGGTGGTTGCCAACGTGCGCTCTGGATAAAATTTCAAAAGGGTCGAGTTGCCACTGCTGCCTTGAATGCTGATAGCTGCATTTTGAGGTTCTAAAGCGACTAAAACATTGCCAGTATTGGTCGCTTTATAAACTTCTATGGTCGTGCCATTCGCGCTCACGAAGGAAACATTGGAATTCATGCCACTCGCGCCCACTGCCCGAAAGCAAAGGCGGAATAAAACGGCTCCATCGGGTAACGTACTCGAACCGCGTGAACTATTCCATGCAAAATATAAATTGCCTGTTGACGCTTGTGCTGTCCCAATAAAACTGGGGTCTAAGGGTAATGCCGAATTTAATGCCGTTAAGGAATCAAAACGCAAAGCGGTTGCATTCCATTGCATCGCCCATTGCGCGGTGACGACATTTAAAAAATTACGCGTTGTAACATCCACAAAAACGACATCGCCACTCGTGACCGTCGAATTGCCCGCAGGAACGGCTGCTACCGTCAAAGCAGTGCTGGCACTGGTGGGCGAATTGCCCAAATTGACAATCGTTGGCAACACGGTTGCCCCTGAAAACTTGACAATTTCGATAGGCGTTGGCGCAGCACCCGTCATAATCCGAGCCCAATACGTGCCTGCTGCCCGCGCCCGCAATCGAAGGCGGTAAATCGCAGTGCCATTCGCCACCGACCGAAATGTACCATTGCCCGTATTCCAACCCACCGTTAATCGGGCAGGCGAAACCAAATAGGAAAGGAAATTACCTGCATCTGGAATCGCAATATTGGAGACACTCGCATATTGCAAAAGGGTCGAATCCCACTCCATGGTGTATTGAAAACTGGCAATACTATCAAAATTTTGTACCACTAAGTCAACATTCAGCGTATCGCCGACATTTACCGTCTGCGGCGCGGCTTGCGTTAGGGTTAACGAGAGCCGATTTTGCGCTTCAACGCGGGTGGTAAGGATACTGAAAATCAGTAAAAGACCATACGTAAAAAAACTTCTAACCATCGTTGTTGGGTTTTGGGAACACATCATTTTTAAAAATAATTGTTTGTTATAGGCTGTTACTATCGGGCATAAAATGCCCAAAGGCATTGCAAAATCGCTTTTGCAATACGCTGTATAAAAAAGTCTTTTCAGTTGATTATCAATGTGTTATCAAAAGCGGGCGTTGGTGCAAATGTCCATTTTCATTTAAAACCAAACGGTATAAACCTGTTGGAAATGAAGCAGTGGGGATTTGAATTTGGTGCGCGCCGTTGGCATACAGTTCTCTAAAAGTATAAACGATTTGTCCAGTTAGGTTCGTTAAAAAGTAAGTAATTGTCTCAGATTGATTTAAAAAAAAAGATATATGAAGAAAATCCGTTGCAGGATTGGGTGCTATGGGATGTAAGGTCAACTTTTTTGAAACGATTTCAAGGTTTTCAATGCCTGTTCGCAACACATTGACGAGTCCATTTTGTTTTTGAACCAAAATGGGTGTCGCATTTCCGCCCGAAGTACCAATCGCTCGAGTCGGCGTATCCACAATGGCAATCAAACTCGACGTTCCGCCCGCACCAATCACCCGCAATCGCAATTGAAATAAAGTCAATGTATCTAAAACCTTGATATTTCGAGCCTGTGGATGCGCCCATAAAAACCGAATCGTACCATTTGCCGTATCCGTTCTTCCAAAATTGCCATCCAAAGACTGTCCAACAAAACCAATCGAGGTCAAATCATCATATTTCAAAACCGACGCATTCCATTTTAATGTAAATTGTAAACCATTGATACTGTCGTTACTAACGAATCGAATCGGAATGGTTAACACGTCCCCTGTACGCGCAGCGAGCGTCGGCGCGATGACAGCCATTTGTCCATTGGCTGATTCAATCACGGTGAAAGACGAAACGATACTGCCTAAAATAGGCATTAACAGGTGGATTAAAAACTTCATGAGTTGGTCAAAAAAATTGAGTATAAGTTGATCGTTATGATTTTAAATCGGGTCAAGGCTTCTCGTTTTAAGAAGCGGTATCAAGGCAATTTACTTTTTAAGAAGTTCGCTGCCTGCATCGAACTCGAATCGGCACAGGTTGCGGTTGGGGTCTAAACCAAGGAAAAAGTTTCCAAAAGAAGCTAACAATTAAATGACGGTTCATGAGATACAAATCGGTTTTGGTCAACAAAAATATTTTTCAGTAGGATTATGATGCAAAGGTAGGCTGTATTTCAATGAGATGCTTACACCAATTTTGGTATTTTTAATATTTTTTATTTTACTTTGTTTTTTGAAACCTGTTTGTAGGAGCTAAAAACAAGGATTGAGTTGGTTTCATAAAAAAAACATATCCGTTGAAACGCAGTTTGTAAGTAGTTCACAATCAAAAGCCCCCCAATCGAAGGTCGCACTATGTTTAAATGGATATGGTTTTTAATTATTTTAATTATTAAAATATTCAAATTTATAACATAATTAAAATCAATATTTTATAAATCAAAAACCGCTTTCCGCCCTTGACAAATTGCCCAAAAAGATAGACCTTTGTACCGACAAACGAGCCAATCCATCCCAATTGGATTGGATGCTATGGTATGCAAAATTTTTTTTACGTGGAACTGAAAACCCATTTTGCCTACTCAAGCCCGATTTAAAGCCGACTTATGTTTTTGGACTAAAACCAATTAGGAAAACTTATTTAAAGCATATTTTTTATTTAGATTTTATTTTTTTTACAAACTTATTCATAGAATGAACAATCATTACCGATGCTTGATTAAAGCTGCCTTATGTGGCTTGCCGTTTTTAGCAAACCCCGTTCAGGCGCAAACCCCAACCGTTTCTTATGCCAATTGGAAAGATAATGCCAAAGCTGCTTACACGATTATCCATGATGATTTTGGAGATGTATCAACGGTTGGAATTGAAAATTATGCAGATACGATTGCTTATAATCGAGGGGTGAAATTTTGTTTTGGAGCGATTACCTCCGTTTGCGACGCGAGCGATTGGGCAAATGCCCGCCGCTTGATGAGTCACGGACATGAGGTGATTAATCATAGCCACAGCCACCGATGCGCTTATCAACCGGGTTGGTGTCTGCCCACAAATCTTTATACGACGGCTGATTTTCCACTCGAATTGGACGGTAGTACCACCCTCATCGAGCAAGGCGCGGGCGCGAGACCGCGTTTTTACATCCATCCGTACGATTTATCGACGACACAAGTGTTGGATAGATTGCGGAGTTTGGGTTATTTGGGAGCGCGTTCAGGAACGCAAGCGATTTTGAATCAAGCAGATTTTAAAGATTTTTTTAATATGAACTTCTTCGTTCATGACCCGACTTCCAATTTGACCTTATTGAACCAAGCCGTTCAGTCAGCAGTAGCGGCGGGTGGTTATGCGATGCGGGAAGTGCATGGTGTGGCAGACGCGTCTTGGGGAGCTGTTTCGGTAGCCGATTATCGGGCGCACATGGATTTTGTAAAACAACAAATCAGTGCAGGTAATATTTGGTCAGCGACTGCAAGTGAGGCAATTACGTATAAGATTCAACGAGATGCGTATGTGCCTGCGGTGGTTTATGATGCTACTGCCAAAACCTTGACCGTGAAATTTACAGGTGCAGCAGCGACAAACACCGCTTTATTTAAAACACCTGTTACGATTAATATTAATTTAAATGGCTTAACGCTTGCAGGTAATTTGACCGTCAAGCAAGGAACGGAAACGCTGACAGCGCGGGCGACAACCACTCAAATTACCGTCAATGCGTATCCGCACAAAGGCAATATCGTGATTTCAGCACCGAATGTGGTGAGTTGCGAACCGAATTGCCCACCGCCGCCGCCCACCGTTTGCGCTGCGGATGGCAAATTAAAAGCCGATATTTACAAAAATGTCGTTTTAAACCATTGGACTTTGGCAGATTTACGGGCAGATGCGCGTTTTCCTGCGACTCCAACCGTTACGGAATTATTGATTTTTGCTAAATTTTCCAAAGGAGATGCGGGCGATTATTATGGAGAAAGAGTGTATGGCTACATCGTTCCGCCGACCGATGGCGATTATACTTTTGGCATTTCGGGCGATGATGATGTCGAATTATACCTTTCGACGGATGACAAACCTGCTAATAAACGCAAAATTGCAGGTTTTGAAGGTTTTACAACTATCAATGACTTGACCAAATATGCTGGTCAAAAATCAGTGAAAATCGCTTTAAAAGCGAAAAAATTCTACTATGTAGAGTTGCTCCATTTAGGAACGATTGGGACAAACCGTTATGATGTCTTCTGGCAATTGCCGGGTGGAGCAACTTTCACAGCGATTTCAAAAGCCAATATTGCTTCCCAAACGTGTGCAGTTGGAACGCAACCTTTGGTTAGACTGAATGGAACGCGGGCAGGCGAAACGGTTTTATTGAATTGGGCAAGCCAACAAGCGGATGAAAATCAGCCTTATGCGATAGAACGCTTAGAATCCAATGGTCGATATGTTGAAATTGGAACTTCACAAAACACTGATTTCCAAGATAATACGCCTGTCAATGGTATTAATATTTACCGTTTGCGTTATAGAGACGCGTATGGACAGATGCGCCATTCGGCTCCTGTAAAGTTGAATTTTGTAGAAAACCCGAATCTGTATGTATCGCCCAATCCGGCTCAAAATCAAGTTTCCATTGATTTACGGGAGTGGAATCAATCCGCCGTGACCGTTTATTTATACGATGTGCGGGGCGCGGAAGTGCAGCGCGTGCAAACGACAGCGAGTGATGCGCCTTATCTATTGGATTTGAGTGCCATCCAGCAAACGGGTCAATACATGCTCCGCGTACAAGGTACGAATGGGCAATCCGCTTCAAAACGTTTACTGATTACGAAATAAACGTTTATTTAAAAAAAACTAAAACGGCGACCGTATTCGATACGGTCGCCGTTTTTTTAAGGTCTAAATTAGGATTTGTTAGGTTGAAAAGATTGATTGAAGGTCTTTAAACAGTCTTTTATTGCTTTCAAATAACGCTTTCAATAATTTAAAAGACGCTGAATCAGGTCTAAATGATTTGCCAGAATGAACATCACATGGGGCTGAACACCACAAAAAAAATTGCGCCAATCCTACCATTGACGCAATTCCTGCTTGTTTGATTTACTGATTTAACCGAATTTCATCCTCATTGTCATCAAAGAAGCGATACTGCGCTGCTTGATACTCAGGTTCGGCAATAATTTTAATCCAACGGCGGTATTTAAAATACCATTTCCACTGCAAACTCGGCAACCCTTTGCGCAAATACGCTTCGACAAATGGATGCACATGCAAAAAGAGTTTCGATTTCGGACGCGAATGCAGAATATTTTCTAAATCGTTTTCAATATCCTCCATTAGATTGCGCTGACCGATGACTTTTCCAGAACCGTTGCATGCTGGACAAGGTTCTGTGGTATTAATTTTCAACTCTGGACGCACGCGTTGCCGCGTAATTTGCATGAGACCAAACTTGCTCAGAGGCAACACCGTATGTTGCGCCCTGTCTTTGAGCATAAAATCGCGCATCACTTTTTGGAGGTGCTTTTTATGTTCAGGGTCTTTCATATCAATAAAATCCACAATAATAATCCCGCCTAAGTCACGCAAACGCAGTTGTCGCGCGATTTCTTCGGCAGCTTCCAAATTGACCGCGAGTACAGAAGCCTCTTGGTCATTACTATTGCCAATTTTATGTCCACTATTCACGTCAATGACGTGCATCGCTTCCGTGTGTTCGATGACCAAATAAGCCCCCGAAACCATCGTCGCATTCTTACCAAAAGACAATTTAATCTGTTTGGTTACGCCGTATTGTTCAAAAATTGGTTTATTACCTTTGTAAAGAGTTAAAATTTTCAAACTATCCGGCGAAATGCCATTCAAATAATTCTTAATACTTTCAAACACATCTTTGTCGTCCGTCACAATCCGATTGAAGGAGTCGCTCAAGAGGTCTCTCAAAATACTGGTCGTTTTGTCCAATTCGCTCATCAATTTGACGGGCGGCTTGGCTTGGCGCAACTGTTGGAAAACTTTATCCCATTTTGCCATCATATTGCTCAACTCCTCATGTAATTCGGCGGTTTTTTTGCCTTCCGCCGCCGTCCGGACGATCACCCCAAAATTTTTAGGGCGGATACTTTCCACAATCGTCTGAAGTCTTTTGCGTTCGTCAGAATTAGCGATTTTCTTAGACACGGCAATCAGGTCAACAAAGGGAGTCAGCACGAGATACCTTCCGGGAATCGTTACCTCGCAACTCAAGCGGTGTCCTTTACTGCCGATAGGTTCTTTCAAAATCTGCACTAAAATGTGTTGTCTTTTAGCGAGTACTTGATCGACCTTTCCATTTTTGTTAATGTCTGGCTCCACTCTGAAATGATCCAGACTTGGTGTCTGAATCGAATTGTTCATGACCCCATCCGTGTATCGAAGTACATTTTTGAGTTTGGGACCCATATCCGTATAATGTAAAAACGCGTCCTTTTTGTGACCTACATCGACAAAAGCGGCGTTCAAACCCGGCATGAGCTTGCGAATTTTGCCCAGAAAGATGTCTCCGACTGAAAAATCGTTGTCCGTTTCTTCATAATGCAGCTCGACTAACTTGCCGTCTTCGAGCAGTGCAATCTCAACTCCAGACGTTGTGGAGTGAACAATTAATTCCTTTTCCACAACGCTATGTAAATTTTTTTAAAAAAGGGTCGTTTCGGAAGCTCCCAAACCACCGTGCAAACATATTGTAAAACATACGCAGAAAGGAATACCGAAAACACCCTCTGTAAACACTTTGTTGAGGGTTTTGTTTTCGACATTCCTATCGGCATTTTAAAACTTTGGGTTTTAAAATATCGGACGCGACTCGCTTTCCGTAAAACAAAGTAAGTTGCAGGGCAACTTATTTTATTCTATTTCTTTTTGTGGCGATTCTTACGTAGTCTTTTTTTTCTTTTGTGGGTTGCGATTTTATGACGCTTCCGTTTTTTTCCACAAGGCATATTGATAATTTCTTTATAGAGATTAAATAATAAAAAATTTTATATATAGGAGACCCTTCTTGCGAAAAGGAGCGCAAAGTTAAATGTTTTTTTGAAAAAAAACGCTTTTTGCAAGAATAAATTTAAATTATACACGAAAAAGTAACTGTATAGCCGTGTGCAAAGTTGTCGAGTATTGCGATTCAATATTTAAATAAAAACATTATGTTTTAAAAAAATGTAATTTAAACAAAAAGTTTATTGTTTTTTTCAAAAAAGGTGTACCTTTGCGCGGCATTGCAGTAAAAATAAAGCTAAAAATCAAAATATGATTGCACTGAATACTGGAGAAAAAGAAGATAAAATCATCTCACTCAATCACATGTACCAAGATTATTTCTTGGATTACGCCTCTTATGTTATTTTGGAACGCGCGGTTCCTGCGGTCGAAGATGGGTTGAAACCCGTACAAAGACGCATTTTGCACGCGTTGCGCGAAATGGATGATGGTCGATTTCATAAAGTGGCAAATGTTATTGGGCAAACTATGCAATTTCACCCTCACGGCGATGCTTCTATCACGGACGCATTGGTGCATATGGGGCAGAAGGATTTACTCATTGATTGTCAGGGCAACTGGGGCGATGTGCGCACTGGCGATAGTGCGGCGGCGGCGCGGTACATTGAGGCGCGATTGACGAAATTCGCACTCGAAGTGATTTTCAATGCGCAAACGACGAATTGGCAACTTTCTTATGACGGGCGCAAAAAAGAACCTGTGGCGTTGCCTGTTAAATTTCCATTATTGTTGGTGCATGGGGTGGAAGGGATTGCGGTGGGGTTGAGTACCAAGATTTTGCCGCATAATTTTATAGAGTTGATTGAGGGCAGTATCGCGGTGTTGCGCGGTCAATCGCCGCATTTGTTGCCCGATTTTCGGACGGGCGGCATGGTGGATGTTGCCAATTATAATGCAGGGAAACGGGGTGGAAAAGTCCGCGTTCGAGCGAAAATAGAAATTTCAAAAGATAAAAAATCATTGATAATCAATGAGTTGCCTTATGGAACGACGACAGGAGATTTGATTGAAAGTATCCTCAAAGCGGTCGATAAAGGCAAAATTAAAATCAAAAAAGTCGTGGATAATACGGCGGCAAATGTGGAAATTGGGATTGAATTAATGCCCGGCACTTCGCCCGATGTGACGGTGGATGCCTTGTATGCGTTCACGGATTGTGAAATGAGCATTTCGCCGAATGCCTGTATTATCGTTCAAGACCGACCGCATTTTTTGGATGTGCATGATATTTTGACGCGTTGCACGTTTCAAACGCGGGATTTATTGAAACGCGAATTGGAAATTCGGCGCGGTGAATTGGAGGAATTGATGCACTTTGCTTCGTTGGAGAAGGTTTTTATTGAAAATCGCATTTATCACAAGATTGAAACGGCGGAAAGTTGGGAACAAGTATTGGAAATTATTCCAATGCAATTGAAAAAATTTGTCGTTCCAATCGAAGAAAAACCGCGTTCCAATGATAAACGGATTCGATTGTTTCGCCCTGTGAATGAAAACGATGTGGCGCGTTTGACGGAAATTAAAATTAAGCGTATTTCCAAATATAATGCGTTTGCAGTGGAAGAATACTTGCAAAAATTGCAAAAAGAGTACGAACAAGTCAAATTTAATTTGGATCAGTTAAATGATTATTCGATTCAATATTTTGAAAATTTGTTGAAAAAGTATGGAAAAGGGCGGGAACGCAAAACCGAAATCCGCGTTTTTGACACGATTCAAGCCGCAGAAGTGGTGGCGAATAATGCAAAATTATACGCCAATTTCAAAGAAGGTTTCATTGGTTTGGGTTTGAAAAAGGACGATTTTATCAGCGATTGTTCGGATATAGACGATATTATTGTGTTCCGCAAGGATGGCAAATTCCAAGTGGTGAAAGTGGCGGATAAAGTGTTTGTTGGGAAAGATTTGATTCATGTGGCAGTCTGGCGCAAAGGCGATGAGCGAACAACGTATAATTTGGTCTATTTGGATGGAAAGACGGGTGTTACGTATGCAAAAAGATTTAATGTAACAGCGATTACGCGCAGTGCAGAGTACGATTTGACGCAGGGAAATCCTAATTCGCGGGTACTTTACTTCACGTCAAATCCCAATTCGGAGTCTGAAATTGTAGAAATAGGCTTATCGCAATCTTCCACAGCGTTGAAAAAGGTGCTTGCGTACGATTTTGCAGAATTGGCAATCAAGGGCAGAACGGCGCATGGCAACATTGTTTCCAAATATCCCGTGCGCCGTGTGACGCAAAAAGAGGCGGGCAAATCGACGATTGGAGCAAAGAAAATTTGGATGGATAGCGTCAGTGGGAAATTAAATGCGGATGAACGCGGTCAATATTTAGGTGAATACGATACAGGTGATAAAATTATAGCGATTTACAAAGATGGGACGTATGAAATTTGCGAACCTGAAATCAATAAGTACTTTGAAATCAATCCTTTATGTCATATTGGAAAATGGGATATGGAAACAGTGGTTGCGGCGGTGTATTTCGATGGCAATAAAGAATGGACAATGGTAAAACGTTTCAAAATTGAAACCTCGAAAATCAACGAAAGGTTTCTTTTTGTAACGGAACATAAAAAAACGCAATTATTATTCGTTTCAGTCGAATCCAATCAGAAATTTCAATATTCGATAAAATTAGGCTCTAAAAAAGTAGATGGTGTGGCGAATTTGGATGAATTAGCGGAAATCAAAGGTTGGAAAGCCATCGGCAATAAAATGACCGACCAAAAATTAATGAATGTGAGTTTGGTCATTGCAGAAGCGCAAGATGCAATTACCTTGTTTGATGCCTAAATTTATTTGAAAGTAAAGCATAAACCGCTTTTAAAATGATTAAGATAAACTATACATTTTCTAAATGACTTGTAAGTCAATGTAAGTATAACGTGCGTTAAGTTTCAAACTTGACGCACGTTGATTTCACAACTGTCGTAGAACAAGTATCTTTCAAAATCTTGGATTATAAATAATGGGCGGCAATTTGCCTCTACCGAAGGATTGTCCTAAGTTATATTGTAAAATAATTTCATGTGAACCCGTTTGCACCGTCCGAAGCGGCGAAAGCGTCCAATCATAAGCATAATTCAATCGCCATTGAGGGTTCAACTTAAAGCCCGCAAAAAAAACAACCGCATCGGTCGCCTTCGTGCTATATCCGCGATAACTGGCACCCAACAAAATGTTTTCATCATATTGCCCGTATAAACTAAAATCGGCTTGGTGTTGGGTCAAATCGGACTTCAACAAGACGGTTGGATGGCATTTCAAATTGCCAAAAAGCGTTATACCTGTGCTAAAATGGGCAAAAAGGCTTCTTTTGGTTTGCCAATTCGTTAATTTTTCTTCTTGAAGGCGGAATTTAGATTCCGTCAATTGGGTCGCGCCGACACCCAAACTCAATCGTTCATTTTTGAAATAAACGCCCGCTTCCAAAATAGGCGCGGTCGCATTGAGCGCGGGTACATTCAAATTGTTGTCATTATGGTTGAAACTACTCCCATATTCCCCGTCAGGTGTACGCAATTTAGTGAAATCAATTGCCAATTGCGCCAATCCACCGCCCGCACCAACGGATAAAATGCCCCCAGCCATTTTCTGTCCAACGCTCCATTGCAATTGCACTTGCGTCATGCGCCGCGCCCCTAATAGGTCGTTTTCGATTTTCAAACCAACCCCACTGCTCAAATAATAAACAGGCAAATGTACCGTAATGACTTGGGTTTGGGGCGCACCCTCAAAGCCAGACCACTGTTGTCGGAAGCCGCCTGTGAAAACAAGCGAGTTTTCAGTACCTGCTGCGGCAGGGTTAAATGCGGTTGGATTTAGAAAATACAGACTATATTGTACAGGTTGTTGTGCATGCAATATGTTCAGTATCAAACTAATCAGAATACAAAAAATATTTTTCATGTTTTTCACGATAAGTTGCTTGGTGAAGATGGTCTGAATTAGACAAACAAAAGTATTGGATTTTCAACAGAATTGCACGTTTTGGGCTTAAAAAAATAAAAAAAAAGAGGCAGTGTGACCCACTACCTCCAGCCCTAACCAAATAAAACCAAATTATAAATATCTTTGCATCGGAACTATCTTGCTTTGATGGATACAATCCATTTTGAGATAGTACGAACTTCATTTAATCGTTTAAACCCCATTTTTGAATTAGGATTGATGGGATTGGCAGGATTCTGTTAAGATTTATCCTAATAAAATCCTGACAATCCCATCAATCCTCATTCAGACTTAATGTACTAAATACAATAAGTCCTTTCTGGACACAAAGATAGTAAAAAAAAATTTAAATCTTGCTAATAAAATGATTTTATATGTTAAAAAAAAAGAATAAAAAGAATTGTTTTTTACCTAAAATAAGCAAGTGTGTTTTTTAAAATCAATATTTAATTGCTTAAAAATACTTTTTAAAGCAATATTTTTCTTAATTTAAATTAATTTTTAGTTTTTAATTTTGTTTCAAAATTTAATATCCAAAATATGAATTTTTTACGTAAACCTTTATTTATCGCGCTTTGTTGGAGCTTTTTTAGCCCGCTTTTTGGACAAGACGCGCCTTCAAATGATGCAGACGCGCTTTTTGTGCGCCAAATTTATGATAAAGCGTTGACCGAAAGTCGGGGTTATGAATGGTTGCGCCACTTGTGTACGCAGATTGGGGGTAGGTTGAGTGGCTCGCCGCAAGCAGAACGGGCGGTTGCCTACACGCGGCAGATGTTGGATACGCTGCATGCCGATTCGGTTTGGTTGCAACCGTGTATGGTTCCGCGCTGGGAACGCGGGGCGAAACCGATTGTCAGTATGAAACGCGCCAAATCGATGAGTTTTTTAAATACAGTGGCTTTGGGCGGCTCTGTCGGAACGGCGGATAAGACGTTGAAAGGAAATGTTATTGAAGTTAAAACATTGGATGAAGTGGATAATTTGGGCGAAAAAGCAAAAGGTAAAATTATATTTTTCAATCGCCCGATGGATCCGAAACAAATCAATACCTTTGCTGCATACGGAGGCGCGAATGATCAACGCGTTTTTGGCGCGAGTCGGGCTGCTAAACAAGGTGCGATTGCCGTTTTGGTGCGTTCTTTGACCACTCGTATTGATGATTTTCCGCATACGGGAACGATGATTTACACGGATAGTCTGCCCAAAATTCCTGCTTTATGTGTGAGTACCCGCGATGCCGAAAAATTGAGTAAAGCCTTGAAAGAAGAAGCCAATTTGGAAATTTCGGTGCGTTCTGGCGGGAAAATGTTGGCGGACGCGCCTTCTAACAATGTGATTGCAGAATGGCGCGGTTCTGAATTTCCCAATGAAATTATTTTGGTGGGTGGACATTTGGATTCTTGGGATTTGGCGCAGGGCGCGCATGATGATGGCGCGGGTTGCGTGCAAGCGATGGATGTTTTGAACTTGATGAAGCGATTGAATTACCGTCCGAAGCGGACGATTCGCTGCGTTTTGTTTATGAATGAGGAAAATGGAACGGCGGGCGGCAAGAAATATGCCGAAATTGCCCTCGAAAATGCGCAAAAAAAAGGTGAAAAGCATATTTTTGCCCTTGAATCGGATGCAGGTGGGTTTACACCGCGCGGTTTTAGTTTTGATGGAGATAGTGAAATTTTTACCGAACAATTTAAAAAATTGACAAATATCGCTGCACCTGTTTTGGAATCCTATGATTTGTCGTTTAAAAAAGGCGGTTCTGGTTCGGACATCAGCCCGATGAAAAAACAAAAAGTTTTTCTTGCTGGTTTCAGACCTGATTCCCAACGATATTTTGATTTACACCACACGACAGAAGATACTTTTGACAAAATCAATCAACGCGAATTAGAATTGGGTACAGCAGCGATGACATCCTTGATTTATATGATTGATAAATATGGTTTGAATTAAAATCCAAACCGTATATACTTTGCGTCGGGTGGTTTTGGATACAATGGGAACACGGATGACGCGGATGTGGCGGATTCGCGCGGATTTTTTTTGAAATTCAGTGCCCAATTCATGAAAAAATCTGTGAAAATTCGCCACATCCGCGTTATCCGTGTTCCCATTGTATCGCAAAACCTCTAACGCAAAGTGCAGCAACCATAATATGCATAGTATAACAACCTTTGGAGGGTTTGAAACCCTCCAAAGGTTTGCAAGCAAAACGAATGAATTGGAATCCATTTAAATTTTTATCCTCCAAGCAAGTCCTGTACGAAGGCTTATTTTGGTGTACCTTATGGTTTTTATTGACGTATTTAGAGTTGCAATCGGGTCAGCGCAGTATTTTATTTTACTTAGTTGACAAATTTTTAAATATTATTTGCTTTACAGCAACGATTCATTGGGCGAATACTTGGTATTTGATTCCGAATTATTTGAATAAAAATAAATTGTGGTTGTATGCTGGATTCCTGATTGGCTTCGCGTTGCTGATAACGCCGATTCGGACGGCGGTGCGGATGCTGCACTATTCGAGTAATGCCGATATGCGCTTATACATTCAAAATCATCAATATACAGATTATTTATTTTCATTTATCATTGCAGGATTTTCGACGATTTTCTACATCATGCGCGAATGGGCGCGGCAACTCCAAGAAAAACAAGAATTGGATACGCGCAATATTCAAACCGAATTGAATTTTTTAAAATCGCAAATTAATCCACACTTTTTGTTTAATACGTTGAATAGTTTATATGCGTTGACGCTTAAAAAATCAGATGATGCCCCCGAAATTGTGATTAAATTGTCGGAAATGATGCGCTATATGTTGTATGAATGCAATGAAAAAAAAGTTGCTTTGCGCAAAGAATTGGATTATGTGCGCAATTATTTGGATTTGGAGGCATTGCGCCATAAAAAAACAGACATTCGATTAGAAGTAGAGGGCGAAACGGGCGATTTGATGATTGCGCCGTTGATATTTATCGCTTTTATTGAAAATTGTTTCAAACATGGGATTAGCCAACATTTGAGTCAATCGTATGTGTCGATTCATATTATGATTGAACAAGCCGAAGTGAATTTTTTTGTCGAAAATAGTAAGGCTGAGAAATTGCCTTTGCGGGAAGCGGCGCGAAAATCGGGCGGTATTGGGATTGCGAATGTGAAACGGCGATTGGAATTGATGTATCCCGCAGGGAATTATTCCTTAGAAGTGCATGATAAATCGAATACGTATAGTGTGAATTTATGGATTAAATTATAGATTTGGGGGATTTAGTTAAAGTTTAATAATCGACAACAACGTTTGGAGGGTTTCAAACCCTCCAAACGTTATACTACATATAAATTAGCTTATTTTAAAAAATGACCAACTAAATGTTTTTTTTACACAAAAAAATCTATCTGCCCCTATGTTTGGGCTGTATTTGGGTGAGCTGTCGGCAACCCGCAAAACCGTCAGAAGCCTCCACAGGCGCGAAAACCGAACAAGCAATCGTCGAACATCCGATGGATGCTTTGACCGCTTCGGAGTTGAAAACCGCCAAAGACATCCTCATCAAGGCTCAAAAAGTGGATAGTTTGACGCGTTTTCCCGATATTAAATTGTTAGAACCCGAAAAAACAACGGTTTTAACTTGGAAAACAGGGATGCCTATCCCGCGTCAAGCGCAAGTCATTATCAAACAAGGAACGGCTATTTTTGAAGCAGTACTGGATTTGACAGGTCAAAAAATGCTTTCTTGGCAAAAAATAGAAGGGATACAACCAAGTATCATGCTCGAAGAATGGGCGGCAGCAGGCGAAATCGCTAAAAAAGACCCGCGTTGGCAGGCGGCGATGCAAAAAAGAGGCTACAAAACGTTTGAAAAATTGGTTCCCGCGCCTTTGACGGCGGGCTATTTTGCAGATACGATGGAGGCAGGAAAACGATTGTTGCGCGTTCCTTTTTTCGATAATGAAAATGTGACTCGCAATGTTTGGGGCAAACCTATTGAAGGTGTCGTCGCAGTGGTGGATTTAAATGCCCAAAAAGTGGTCAAATTGATTGATTCGGGCATCATCCCCGTCAGCAAAGGTAACCATGATTATGACGAAAAAACCATTGCAAGCAAGCGTTTAGCTTCCAAAAAAGTGGAAAATACAGCTCCAAATGGCTATAATTTCAAAAAAGAAGCTGGTTTTTACCTTTGGGACAAGTGGAAATTCCATTTTCGGGTCGATAGGCGTTTTGGACCTGTCGTTTCGATGGTCTCGTATGACGGGCATGCAGTGGCGCATCAATTGTCGGCAAATGAGATGTTTGTGCCTTACATGGATGCAGATGAAAATTGGTCGTTTCGCTCGTATATGGATATTGGCGAATATGGTTTTGGCTTGTTGGCATCTCGGTTGAAACCCGGATTGGATTTGCCGAAAGAGGCGTTCTTATTGGATGCCACTTTGTCGGATGATAAGGGCAATCCGAGTGTGAGCAAGGAAATTGCAGGGATTTTCGAGCGCAACACCACTCGTCCGCTTTGGCGACATGCTGAATTTATGAATGAAACCCATGAAAGTCGGGTTGAAACGGAATTGGTGGTGCGGATGATTCCTGTGGTGGGCAATTATGATTATGTGGTGGATTTTGTGTTTAGCCCGAAAGGAGAGTTGCGCATCGAAGTCGGCGCGACGGGCATGGATGCCGTCAAAGGCGTGAAAGCAACTGACATGAGTTCTAACACGGCTCTTGCGGATACGAAAGTGGGCAGATTGGTCGCGCCCAATTTAGTAGGCGTTTATCATGACCATTTTTTATCATTTCGGTTGGATTTGGACATTGATGGAACGGAAAATGCCTTTACCGCAGACCGTTTAGTGCCTGTCCGATACCCGAATAATCGTCGAAAAAGTGGTTGGGAATTGGTGTCGCATCCATTGTTGACAGAAGGTGCGGTTGAAAAAAATGCACAAGGACATGAAGAATATTGGCGCGTTTTCAACCCCAATAAGAAGAATAAACATGGGCAAGTCAAGGGTTTTTATATTATGGGTGATAATCATACATCGAATCTATCCGCAGATGATTTTCCAGCAATCCGCGCTTCATGGACGACTAAACCACTTTGGGTGACTCCATATAGTAAAGATAATTTGTATCCAAGTGGCAAATACCCAAATCAAAGCAATGGTTCAGATGGGATTCAAACTTGGTTGAAACAAAAACGGTCGATTGATAATAAAGATGTGGTCATTTGGAAAACATTGGGTTTTCATCACTTGACGAGTCCCGAAGATTGGCCCGTTTTGCCAACGGTTTGGCATACGATTACGCTCAAACCGTGTCAATTTTTTGATGCCAATCCTGCAATGGATGTGAAATAAGCGCGGTAGGCGGCTTCGCCGCCGAAAAAGAGGGAGATGGGGATGTCTGTGTTGTTTTTTGGAATAGGGATTTGCCCTATTCCAAAAAAAACAACACACACACGTATCCAGAAAGTCTTTTTTCTGCCTAAAACGGTATTACCGCGCAACTTAGGTTTTTTACTTAAACTGGTTACAAATTGGGAGCTTTAAAAGCAGCTATTCTAAAATTCAACAACTTGGGGAGTCCAAAAGCAGATTAAACGCATTACCTATAAACGCTTCAAGGCGGTTCGGTAAAAATTTAAACAGAAAAAAAGGAAAAAAGACATTGTATTAGAATAAGTTTCGTAGATTTGCGCGATTTTTTAAGATACTGTTATCCACAACATGTAGATATACAGTGTGATTTTCTCATATAACAAAAAGTTCATAAGGTGAATACTTTGAGCTACAAAACGGTATCCGTTAGTAAGGAAAAAGCAGAATGCAAATGGTATGTAGTAGATGTTGCGGGCGAACACGTCGGACGCATCAGCTCTAAGATTGCCAGTGTTTTGCGCGGCAAAAACAAGCCTTCCTTCACACCGCACTCCGATACCGGCGATTACGTAATCGTGATTAACGCGGATAAAGCGGTTTTTACTGGCAAAAAAATGGATCAAAAGGAGTACATTCGCTACTCACTCTATCCGGGCGGTCAGAAAAGAGTCATTGCTAAAGACATGATGGAGCGCAAGCCTACCATGATCATGGAAGCGGCTGTGAAAGGCATGTTGCCGAAAACCAAATTGGGTCGGGCAATTTTCAAAAAAATGTTCGTCTATGCTGGGGATACGCACCCGCATACCGCGCAAAAACCGGAACCGTTGATATAATTTTTAGATATATTTTTTGAAGTAGGATTTTTCGAGTTTAAGTAAAAAAATTGATTATCAACCCTTTGGAGGGTTTGAAACCCTCCAAAGGGTGTATCGTCCGATTACGCATCTTAAAAATTCTAATTCAAACCATCAGTTATCTAAAATTATTCATTCAAAAATTTGAAATTAGATTATGGAAATCATAAATGCGGTAGGGCGCAGAAAAGCTGCTGTTGCGCGGGTTTTCCTCAGAAAAGGTGAAGGTAAAATCACGGTCAACGGCAAAGATTATCGGGAATACTTCCCGCAAACGCACGTGCAAGGCGCAGTCACAGACCCCACTGAAACAGTAGGTGTAGCGACAGCTTATGATATTGTGGTGAATGTATCGGGCGGCGGGTTCAAAGGACAAGCTGAAGCGGTGCGGATGGGTATTTCGCGGATTTTGGTGAAAATCAACGAAGAATTCCGTAAACCATTGAAAGAGAAGAAGTTCCTTACGCGGGACCCGAGAGCTGTTGAACGGAAGAAATTCGGTAAACCGAAAGCACGTAAGAGCTTCCAATTCTCTAAACGTTAATCTTGGAGCTTGGACAGCTGCGTTTTTTATCATTTGGAATGCGTTTTGGCACGTTTTTAAAAAGTGTATAGACCTGTTTCAAACAAATTATTTTAAAAATAATGGAAAAACCGTCGTATAATGAGTTATTAGATGCTGGGGTACACTTCGGGCATCAAAGAAGAAAATGGAATCCGAAAATGTTGCCGTACATCTTCACGGAACATAAAGGAATCCACTTGATTGACCTCAATCGCACGAGCGAATGCTTGGAGCGTGCAGGGTTGGCAATGCGTCAGATTGCAAAAAGTGGTCGCAAAGTATTGTTTGTGGCAACGAAAAAGCAATCTCGGGAGTTGGTCAAAGCGGCTGCATTGAGTGTCGGCATGCCTTTTGTCACCGACCGTTGGTTGGGTGGTATGATGACGAATTTTCAAACGGTGCGGAAGTCTGTCAAAACCATGAACGAAATCGACCGCAAGTTGAAAGATGAGTCGAATACGAGCATCAATAAAAAGGAAAAGCTCACGATGAGCCGTGACCGCGATAAAATTGAAAAAGTATTGGGCGGGATTGCGAATATGACGCGCCTACCTGCTGCGGTTTTCATCGTCGATATCGGACATGAGCATTTGGCATTGGCGGAAGCTAAAAAATTGGGTTTGAGAACATTCGGCATGGTCGATACGAATTGTGACCCGAATACGATTGATTTTCCGATTCCTGCAAATGATGATGCGTCGAAATCGGTGGGCGTTATCACTAATTATTTGGTGGGCTGCTTGCGCGAAGGACTCGAAGACCGCAACAAAGGCAAAGAAGTAAAAGAAGGAGCGAGAGCTTAATCTGTTGAATTGGAACGCGGATGACGCGGATTTTGCTGATTTACGCGGATTTTTTGTTTTAAACAAAAAATCCGCGTAAATCAGCAAAATCCGCGTCATCCGTGTTCCAATTTCTATCCTATTTTCATCATAAATTGATTTTCATTCATTTATCATTATCCCAACTATGGCTGTTGCTATTTCTGCTATTAAAGAATTGCGCGATATGACAGGTGCGGGCATGGGCGATTGCAAAAAAGCCCTTGAAGCATCTGGCGGCGACATGGAAGGCGCAATTGACTTTTTGCGCAAATTAGGACAAAAATTGTCCGTCAAACGCGCTGACCGCGAAGCAAAAGAAGGTGTGGTGATTGCACTCAATTCCCACAATCGTAATAAAGGTATCGTTCTAAAATTGAGTTGTGAGACCGATTTTGTGGCGAAAACAGACCGTTTCATTGATTTGGCAAAATCTTTTGCTGAAATCGCGCTTCAAAAAACACCTGCAACATTGGAAGCATTATTAGCTTTGGCTTATGACGCTGATTTGACGATTATGCAAAAAATCCAAGAACAAACAGGTGTGATGGGTGAAAAAGTGGAATTGGCAAGTTATGCATCGATTGTCACCGCAGCAGGTCAGGGTCAAGTGATTCCGTACATTCACGCGGGTTATCGCGCGGGTGTGTTGGTCGCGTTGAACTTGGAAGGCACGGATTTGATTGAAGCAGGCAAAAATGTGGCGATGCAAGTTGCGGCAATGAAGCCTGTCGCGTTGGACAAAGAGGGCGTTTCCGCAGAAATCATTGCGCGTGAAATCGAAATCGGCAAAGAACAAGCGCGTGCAGATGGCAAACCGGAAGCGATGATTGAAAAAATTGCAATGGGTAAGTTGAATGCTTTTTACAAAGAAAGTACGTTATTGAATCAAGTATATGTGAAAGATAAAGCGTTCACAGTGGCAACTTACTTGCAAAGTGAGAAAAAGGGGTTGACCGCAACCGCTTTCAAACACATCGCATTAGGTTAAAAAAAATAACAAAAAAGGGGTGAATTGGGAACGATTCACTCCTTTTTTGTTTGTAAGTTTGCGGCATCTTTCACATTCTTTGAATCTAAACCAATGGCAGACCTCAAATATAAACGCATTTTGCTCAAACTGAGTGGTGAATCCCTCATGGGCAGTCAAAAATTTGGCATTACGGCGGAAATGTTACAACATTACGCTTTGCAAATCCGAGAATTAGTCGAATTGGGCATTGAAGTCGCTATCGTGATTGGTGGTGGCAACATTTATCGCGGGATTCAGGCGGAGAAGTCTGGGATTGAGCGCGTTCAAGGCGATTATATGGGCATGTTGGCAACCGTCATCAATGGTATGGCGTTGCAAAGTGCGCTCGAAAGCGTCAAAGTGGATACGCGATTGATTTCGGCGATTGAAATGAAGGAGATTGCAGAACCGTATATTCGGCGGCGGGCAACCCGACATTTGGAAAAAGGTCGGGTGATTATTTTTGTAGCGGGTACGGGCAGCCCGTATTTTACGACGGATTCGGCGGCGGCTTTGCGGGCGAATGAAATCAATGCCGATGTGATTTTGAAAGGGACGCGGGTGGATGGCGTTTACACGGCAGACCCCGAAAAAGACCCGAATGCCAAAAAATTTGATAAGGTGACTTTCACCAAAGTGATTGCAATGGGTTTGAATGTGATGGACATGACCGCTTTCACCCTCTGCCAAGAGAACAATTTGCCTATCATTGTTTTCGACATTAATAAAAAAGATAATTTAATTAAAATCGTTCACGGAGAGCGCGTTGGAACGCTCGTCGAAGGGTAAACACATAGGTCACATAGTAATACATAGGTCACATAGAGACATTTTTTCATAAGACTCGTTTTTAATTAGAAAATAAATTAAATATTTATTTTATTGATTATCAATTGATAAATACATTTAAAAAAATTTCTATATGTGACCTATTGTATCCCTATGTTTCCTATGTGTCAAAAAAATATCAACATGGCAAACATCACCGAATTGGAAAACATCGCGCAACAAGTGCGCCGCGATATTGTGCGCATGGTCAATCAAGCTAATTCTGGACATCCGGGCGGTTCGCTCGGTTGTGCCGATTTTTTGACCGCACTTTATTTTGAAATCATGCAGCACCAAACCAAATTTAATATGGAAGGTGCAGGGGAAGACTTGTTTTTTCTATCGAATGGGCATATTTCGCCTGTTTGGTACAGCGTTTTGGCGCGTTCTGGCTACTTTCCAGTGTCCGAATTGGCGACTTTTCGCAAGTTGAATACCCGTTTGCAAGGGCATCCGACGACACATGAAGGACTTCCGGGCGTTAGAATTGCATCTGGTTCGTTAGGACAAGGCTTGTCGGTGGCGATTGGCGCGGCATTGGCGAAGAAAATGGATGGCGATAATAGCACCGTCTATGCCTTGACGGGCGATGGCGAATTGCAAGAAGGGCAGATTTGGGAAGCCGCGATGTTCGCACCGCACCACAAATTAGACAATTTGTTGGTAACGGTCGATTGGAATGGGCAACAAATTGATGGTTCTAATGACCAAGTATTAACGTTGGGCGATTTGCGCGGCAAATGGAAAGCCTTTGGTTGGGACGTTTTAGAAATTAAAGACGGCAATAATATGAAACAATTGGTTGCAGGTATGAGAAAGGCTAAAAACCAATTGGGCAAGGGCAAACCAGTCGTTGTTTTGATGCGAACTCAGATGGGCGCGGGCGTAGATTTCATGATGGGCAGCCATAAATGGCATGGTATCGCCCCAAATGCAGCGCAAACAGCCGCCGCCATGACGCAATTAAAAGAAACCTTAGGCGATTTTTAAAATATTTATAACTACTTGATAATCAAACCTTTGGAGGGTTTTAAACCCTCCAAACGTTGTTTATAACTACTTGATAATCAAACGTTTGGAGGGTTTTAAACCCTCCAAACGTTGTCGCATATATTTCAATTTATTAAAATATAATTCTTGATACATCATAGGGCGCGTTTATGAAACTTACACCATTCCAATCAACCTATCCAAACCTCGAAAAAATAACAACACCTGATACTTTTTTTGAACGGGTCAAATTCGATTACGCGCAACAAAAAAAAACAGGTTGTTTTAAATCGCATCTGAAACCTGCTTTTTGGGTCTATCAAATCAAACGGTCAGGGCGCACGTTCACGGGACTGCTTGCAGGAGTGGATGTGGAGGATTATTTGAATAATCATATTAAAAAACATGAACGGACGATTGCCGTTGGCGAGTCCAAACAAGATAATTTGTTGAATGAGCGCGGCGCATCTATCAAGCCTATTTTATTGACTTATCCGCCTGTTTTAGAGATTTCAAGTTTTATAACAAATTATGCACGTATTGCTAAACCGCTTTTTTCAGTGAAATTGGCGGAAGATGAACATGTTTTTTGGGCGGTCACAGACCCGTCACACGTACATTGGTTGCAACAAGCGTTTAAAGAGAAAGTGCCTGCGGCGTATATTGCGGATGGACATCATCGCGCCCACACGTTTGCGAATGCGTATTTAAATCTTTCCACCATGATTGAAAATCATCCTTTTGAAAAAATGTTTTGCGCCTTTTTTCCATCGAATGAATTGATAATCAACGCTTTCCATCGATTAGTGACGTGTGAGGAGCGTTTGGATAAACTCGAATTTTGGCAACAATTGTTAAAAGTTACTACGTTACAATTCATTGGCAGAGCCAAAATGCCCGCCCGTAAGCATGACTGGTCGATGTTTACCGCAGGCAAATGGGTTTATTTGCGTTGGCGCAAACAAACTTTAATACAGTTTCAAAAAAAATATCCCAATAAAGTTTTGTTAGATGTGCATATTTTGAATGAAATGGTATTAAAACCCTTGTTGAATATCCAAAATGTGCGCACTGATGAGCGATTGCGTTACATTGATGGAACCCAATCGAATAGCCTTTTGGAACAGGCTTGTCCACCTTGCGGGGCTCTTTTTTGCCTCTATCCTGTGGATTGGGCAGATTTGAAGCGCGTGTCGGATATGGATGGAACGATGCCACCCAAATCGACTTTTTTTGAACCTCGTATGAAAAATGGATTAATTATATATGATTTCAACACATAGTTCACATAGGAGGACATAGGGCAATAGGGTCATTCATGGAAAAGTGTTACTTTCCAATGAATGACCCTATGTATCCTATGTCCTCCTATGTGAACTATGTGTTAAAATAATTGTGAATATGTTAATAAAAACGCGCGGCATTGTTTTCCGCCACCTCAAATACTCGGAAACGAGCGTCATCACGGATATTTTCACCGAAGAAGTGGGTTTAATCACCTTTTTGGTCAATGGCGTGCGCACGCCGAAGGCAAAAATTAGTGCGAATTTATTGCAAGTTTGTTCATTGGTGGATGTGGTGGCGTATCATCAACCCGAAAAAACGATGCAACGCATTAAAGAAATTCAAGCTGGATACATCTATTCGAGCCTGCCTTTTGACGTGCATAAAAGTGCGATTGGGATGTTCATGCTCGAAGTCGCTCGCCGCGCTATCCGCGAACAAGAAGCAAATCAACCGCTTTTTCAATATTTATGGGCTGTTTTTACGTTTTTGGATGCGGAAAAATCGGCTTATGCCAATCTTCATTTGAGCTTTTTAACCCATTTGAGTTATTATTTGGGCTTCATGCCAACAGATGATGCAGGTCGAATAGGGATTGTTTTTGATATGAAAGAAGGTGTTTTTCTCGAAAATGCTGGGAATCAATACCTTATGTCGATGCAAATGACCCATATTTTTCGCGGTTTATTGCGATATGATTGGCGGGAAAGTTATCAAATTAGTGGCATCACCCGCGAAACACGCCGACTCATGTTGCAAGATTTATTGACGTTTTACCGTTTGCAAATTGAAAATTTCCCAGAAATACAATCGTTTAAAATTTATCAAGAAATATTTGATTGATTTTTCACCAAAGTAATGTAATTTAATAGAAAAGTTAGTTTTGTGTTTTACGCTTTACTAATAAAAGTATTAAAATCCAAAAAAGTAGTTGAAGAAAAAGTGCGGACAGTTGCAACTGTCCGCACTTTGTGTTGCGATTTTTATTCAAGTTTCCAAATCGAATTATTTTATTTTTTCCTATCCGTCACAAAGATAACCAATTGTTCCAATCCATCGCGCACGTCCGAAGGCGGAAATTGATGCAAAAGTTCAAACGCTTCTGTCCGATACCGCAACATCACTTCCTCCGAATACGCTAAACCATTGCTTTTGCGCACAAAATCAATCACTTCCGCCACTTTTTCGGGTTGATGACTGTATCTTTTGACGATATGAATGATATTATCGCGGGTTTTCTTATCCGTATGCGCAAGTGCGTAAATCAAAGGCAAAGTCATTTTCTTTTCCTTGATGTCAATACCAAGTGGTTTACCGACATCATCCGTCCCAAAATCAAACAAATCGTCTCGAATTTGGAAGGCAATCCCAATTTTTTCCCCAAAAAGACGCATTTTTTCAATGATTTCAGGGTCATCTGTCGTCGAAGAAGCCCCTGCGGAACACGCCGAAGCGATTAAAGAAGCCGTTTTTTGACGAATAATTTCAAAATAAACCGATTCTTCAATATCCAAACGCCGCGCTTTTTCGATTTGTAATAACTCTCCTTCACTCATTTCCTTCACTGCATTTGAAACAATTTGTAGTGCCGTATGCGCATTGCTTTTCAAAGCCATCGACAAACCTTGCGAAAGCAAATAATCGCCCACCAAAACCGCAATTTTATTTTTCCAAAGCGCGTTCACCGAAAAAAAACCGCGCCGTTCATTGGCATCATCCACCACATCGTCATGCACAAGCGATGCCGTGTGCAGGAGTTCGACCAATGAAGCGACTGTAAAACTTTTGTCATTGATAGTGCCACAAAGTTTCGCAGCAAAAAAAACAAACATCGGACGTACCTGTTTGCCCTTCCGTTGCACGATATAATAGGTGATTTTGTCCAATAACGGTACATGACTGCGCATCGCCGCCTGAAAAAACGCCTCGAAACGGTCTAATTCATCGGCAATCGGTTGTTTGATGCCGTCCAACGTTTTGCTCATATTTTTAATGGGTTTAATATGTGAAAGACACCTTTCACTAAAAACGCTGCAAATTAAACGGTTTTTCGTTGGCTATAAAAGAAAAATCGGTCAATTTTGGAAATTGGTGTATTTTAACCGAGATTTGAAAAAATTAAATTATCTTTGCCTGCATTAAAAAAAAACGTACCATGAAAAATTTACCGATTGGTCTTCAATTTTTATCGGAATTTTCAGAAACAAATAGTATTTATGTGGATTGAACCCAATTGGGTGTAAATTTTTCAGACGAAAAACGCACCATTGAAGATTGGAAAACGGAGCTTTTATAAATTATCAAAAAAAATATTTTGCCAGAAAGCTGGGAAGTGGACAAGCCACTCCCAGCACAACCAGAAACAACTGTTTAAGTTTCCATTGGTTTTTAAAAAGTTAATGCCATACGGAGGCAGGGGCAAAGGTTGCCTTCTGGCAAACAATGCCTTACACAGACACGCATGTATCGCGGTAAAAGTTTATATATTTAGGGTGTGAATCGGATACTGATAAATGATAAGTTGGTTTTTCATATTGATTAAAAAAGTTTGCAAATGGTTTTTCTTAAAAAAGTTATCATTATGGTTTCTTGAAGCCATGCTTTCAAGTGGTTTTTAATTCTTTACGAAAACATAAACACCGAGTCCTATCCAATTAGTTCCGTTAAAATACTTTTTCACAAAATTTTAACGTTTTTTTTAATCTTTCTTAAATATAAAATATAAAGTTTTAGATATTAAACCAATTTTTATAAATTGTTTTTTGAAAAAATTGGCTGCTACTGTGTTTTGTCCTTGAAATTAGTCAAACTCCGTTATCTTTGCTGCGACCAAGTAGTTCAGTCTGAATTAGGATTTATAGGATGATTCGGATTGTAAATCCTTTGAATCCGAATCATTCCACAAATCCTAATTCAGACCATCAAATAACTTAACCAATAAAAATCAATATAAAATATGGCTAAAATGAATAAATCCAAATTTGAATCGCCACAAGAAACTTCTACGGTCAAAACCGATAGATTTCAATTCCACGATTATTACTTAGTCGAGGAACTTTTAGAAGATTATCACCGCATTGCGCGGGAAGCGGTGCGCGATTGGGTCAAGGCGGAAGTCAGCCCGATTATCGAAAGTTATGCACAGCGTGCCAAATGTCCAACCAAATTGTTTAAAGGTTTAGCGGAAATTGGTGCTTTTGGACCCAGCATTCCGGGGCAATACGGCGGCGGCGGCATGGATGAAATCGCTTATGGTATCATCATGCAGGAGTTGGAACGCGGCGATTCGGGGATTCGGTCAATGGCATCTGTGCAAGGTTCGTTGGTGATGTACCCGATTTATAAATTTGGTTCAGAAGAACAACGCAAATTATATTTGCCCAAACTTGGTTCAGGCGAAATGATTGGTTGTTTTGGTTTGACAGAACCTGACCATGGCTCGAATCCAAACGGCATGACCACAAATATCAGAGATGACGGCGACCATTATATTTTGAATGGAGCGAAAATGTGGATTACCAATGCGCCGATTGCGGATATTGCGGTCGTTTGGGCGAAGGACGAATCGGGTAAAATTAGAGGTTTGATAGTTGAAAAAGGTATGAAAGGCTTTTCCGCGCCCGAAATCCATGATAAATGGTCTTTGCGGGCTTCGATAACGGGCGAATTGGTCTTTCACGACGTGAAAATACCCAAACGAAATGTTTTACCGAATGTAGAAGGTTTGAAAGGTCCGTTAGCATGCTTGTCGAAAGCCCGATATGGCATTGCTTGGGGCGCGATTGGGGCGGCATTGGATTGTTACGATTCGGCATTGCGGTACTCGAAGGAACGGGTTCAATTCGGAAAACCGTTGGCAGGATTCCAATTAACCCAGAAAAAATTGGCTGAAATGATTACCGAAATCACCAAAGCCCAACTTTTAGCTTGGCGATTGGGCGTTTTGGCAAATCAAAATCGGGCAACACCTGCACAAATCTCTATGGCAAAACGCAATAATGTGTTGATGGCATTGGAAGTGGCTCGGGAAGCGCGACAAATACATGGCGGCATGGGCATCACATCTGAATATCCGATTATGCGACATATGATGAATCTTGAAACAGTGTTGACTTATGAAGGCACGCATGACATCCATTTGTTGATTACGGGCATGGATGTAACGGGGATTAATGCTTTTTCGTAAACTATTAAAAAAAATGCAATTGGAACACGGATGACGCGGATAGGGCGAATTTTCACGGATTTTTTTATTTTATATCAAAATAAAAAAATCCGTGAAAATTCGCCCTATCCGCGTCATCCGTGTTCCAATGGTACTACCATTCAAATTATAAGATACCCTTATTTATGGACTTAAACCGATACAAACAAGAAGCGCGCGCCCTCATTCAACTCGGCTTGCCGATCCTCATCGGACAACTCGGGACGGTGGCAATGGGCGTTGCCGATACGATACAAGTGGGGCAAATGCCCCAAAAAAGTGCAGAATCGGTTGCCGCTTCTGGTTTGTCGAATGTCCTCACGTTCACATTTGCCATTATTGGCATTTTGGCGTTAAGCGTTGTTGCACCGATGATTTCCAAAGCCGTCGCGGAAGATAAGGAGGAAACGGTGGGCGATTTGTACCAAGCGAGCTTCAAAATTGCAGGAATCATGGGCATTTTGACGGCAATCCTTTGTTTTGGATTGGCATTTTGCCTTCGATTGCCCCTTTTAAAACAAGATGTTGAAGTCGTTGAATTAGCGATTCCGTTCACTCAATTAGTGGCAGTTTCGATGATTCCATTGCTTTTGTTTACCGCGATGCGCCAATTGACAGACGGGATGGGCGCGACTCGAATCGCTATGTTGGTAACACTCGGGGCATTAATACTCAATATTTTATTGAATTATTTATTCATTCCGCACTTTGGATTGATAGGCGCGGGCTTTGCAACTTTATTGAGTCGGACTTTTATGGCATTAGTGTTATGGTTTGTAATTCGACAAAATGTTGATTTTAAATCATTTATAAATTTTTCAAAAAAAGATTTAAAAGTAGAAATCCAACAAATCTTGACCACTGGTTTGCCTGCGGGCATTCAAGGATTTTTTGAAGTAGCCGTTTTTGGGGCAGCCGTTTTGTTGATAGGCGTTTACGGCAAGTATCAACAAGCCGCCCATCAAATCGCTTTAAATATGTGTTCCGTTAGTTATATGATGATAACGGGTGTTGCAGCAGCAGGCGGGATTCGAGTCGGACATTTTTGGGGATTGAAGGATAGAGATGCGATGCGCCGCGCTGGAACGACTGCTTTGATATTAGCGACTTGTGTAATGAGTTGTTCTGCGATTTTGTTCTTTGCGGTACCCGAATTTTTAGTCGGTTTATACACGCAAGATGCCGCAGTCGTGCCTTTTGCGGTGCAATTGCTGATATTGGGCAGTTTTTTTCAACTATCGGATGGGTTGCAAGCCACTTCAATGGGTATTTTGCGCGGGATTGCCGATGTGAAACAACCTACGATTTTAAGTATTTTTGCGTATTGGATAGCAGGTTTGCCGCTTGGTTGGATGCTTGCGGAGCCTTTTGGCATGCAAAGTCGGGGCATTTGGGTGGGTTTGACCGTTAGTTTGACGCTTTTGGGTGTGCTGCTTTGTGCGCGGTTTTATGCACAGGTGAAAAAAATCGCGTTGTGAAAAGGCATATACTTTGCGTCGGGTAGTTTTACAATGGGAACACGGATGACGCGGATTGGGCGGATTCGCACGGATTTTTTTTGAAATTGCGTGCCCAATTTAGGAAAAATCCGTGCAAATCCGCCCAATCCGCGTCATCCGTGTTCCCATTGTATCGCAAAATCACCCGACGCAAAGTATAGAACATTTTTTCTAAAAAAATTGCGTCAATTTGCTTAGATTGACGCAATTTTGCGTTTACAATAAAAATCAGAAAAATGAAAAAGAAGCTCCTTCAATTATGCCTGCTTTCTTGGTTGGCGCAGCCGCTTGTAGCGCAGCCGCCGCGAACTGAAACAGAATATATCGATAATTTGTATAATACCTTGTCGGAAGACGAGCGTTTAGGACAATTAATGATGATTCGAGCGCATTCCAATTTGGGCGATGAACATGTGGCGAAAGTGGAAGCGTTGATTCAGAAATACCAAGTGGGTTCCCTCTGTTTTTTTCAAGGAACCCCCGAAAAACAGGCTGAATTGACCAATCGGTATCAAAAATTGTCGAAAACGCCGCTTTTAGTGGCAATGGATGCCGAATGGGGATTGAGTATGCGCTTGAAAGAGACCTGTATCACCTTCCCAAAACAACTCATGTTGGGCGCAATCCAAGATGATAAATTGTTATATCATTTTGGAAAAATCGTTGCCAAAGAGTGTAAAAGATTGGGCGTTCACATCAATTTCGCGCCTGTGGCGGATGTGAATAACAATCCGAATAATCCTGTTATCAATGAGCGTTCTTTTGGCGAAGATAAGTATAACGTTGCTACTAAATGCTTTATGTATATGCGCGGCATGCAAGATAATGGTTTAATGGCTTGCGCCAAACACTTTCCGGGACACGGCGATACGGATGCGGATTCGCATTACGATTTGCCGCTTATCAAGCATGATATGACGCATTTGCGTAATACCGAAATGTTGCCTTTTCGGATTTTGACGGATGGCGGGATTCAATCGATGATGGCGGCGCATTTGCAAATTCCGTCTATTGATAATACGCCGAATTTGCCAACATCGCTTTCTAAAAAAGCGGTTACAGATATTTTACGGAATGAAATCGGGTTTAAAGGCATTATTTTTACAGATGGTTTGGAAATGAAAGGTGTGACCAAATATTATTCTGGTGGCGAAGTGGAAGCGCGTTCCATTGCGGCTGGAAATGATATTTTATGTTTGCCAGAAGACGTTGGAAATGCGATTTTGAAAATCAAAGAATACATAAAAGCGGGCAAAATCAATCCTGCGGAAGTGGAAAAAAGTGTGAAAAGAGTGCTTGCTGCCAAATATCGTTTCGGATTGACGCAAAAAACAGTGGTTGAAACCAATCATATTCGGTCTGATATTCAATCCGCAGAAGCGTTGGCGTTGAAAAAGCAATTGATTGAAGCGGCTTTGACCTTGGTTCGGAATGAGGACAAAATCGTTCCATTGACGGTTGAAAAATCGGCAAAAGTGGCATCGGTTAGCATTGGCGCGACCGCTTTGACGGATTTTCAAAAACAAATCGTTGAATTATCGCCTGCTATCATGCCGTATCAAATCGGCAAACGGGCGAGTTTAGATGATAAAAATAATTTATTTGAAAAATTAAAAGGAGTCGAAACGGTCATCATATCCTTACATGACATGGTTCCGCAAGCGGCAAAACAATTTGGTTTAAATGATACGATTCGGAATTTGATTACGGAGTTGAGCGTGAAGAAAAAAGTAATGTTAATCGTTTTTGGGAATCCGTATAGTTTGAAATATTTTGATGGCATTTCAAACATTTTGGAGTGTTACAATGAGGATCCAATGACGCAACAATTGGCGGCAAATGCGTTGTTTGGCAAATTCACGTTGACTGGAAAATTGCCGATTACGGCAAGTCCAAAATCGAAATTTGGCGATAGAGCGATGATTCAACCTAAATATTTGCCTAAAAATTTTAATATTGAAACCATTGGTTTTGATGCAAATAAGTTGAAAAAGGTAGATTCTATTGCTCAAGAATTGATTGCAAATGGGGCGGCTCCTGGTTGCCAAATTTTGATAGCGAAAGGTGGACAAGTGGCGTATCATAAAGCATTTGGTCATCATACGTATGAGCGCGTTGAACCTGTTCAAACCGATGATTTGTATGATTTGGCGAGTATTACGAAAGTGGCAGCTACGACGATTTGTTTGATGAAATTGCATGAAACAGGGCAATTGGATTTAAATAAAAAAATCAGTGATTATTTGCCGCGCTTGAAAGGTTCTAATAAAGAACACGTTTTGTTGAAAAATCTCTTGATTCATCAAGCGGGTTTGAAACCTTGGATTCCTTTTTACAAAGAAACCTTGCAAAATAATAAATGGTCAAATCAGTATTACAGCGAAACAAAAAAAGGAAATTTCACCATTCCTGTCGCTAAAAATTTGTACATGGATGAAAATTATGTGGAAACCCTTTTTGAAAAAATCGTTGCTTCGCCCTTAGAAGCAACGACTGATTATAAATATTCCGATTTAGGCTTGATATTGATGACCGAATTGATTCACAAAATCACTGGTAAAACCTTAGATGCTTTTGTAACGGAAAATTTTTATCAACCTTTGGGCATGAATGCAACGCTTTTCAATCCTTTAACCCGCTTTTCGGAAAATAATATTGCGCCGACCGAAGAAGATACGTATTTTCGGATGCAGCGATTGCGCGGCAGCGTACATGACATGGGCGCGGCGATGTTGGGCGGCGTGAGTGGACATGCAGGATTATTTTCTAATACGAATGATTTAGCGATTTTAGCCCAAATGTTGTTGAATGGCGGCGTTTATGAAGGGACGCGTTTTTTCAAACAGGAGACGATTGCGTTGTTTACGAGTCGGCAAGGCGGCAGTACGCGGCGCGGTTACGGCTGGGATATGAAGGAAACGGATGCGAAAAAAACGTTGAATATGAGTCCTTCGGCTCCATTTTCGACCTTTGGACATACGGGTTTTACAGGCAATGCTTTGTACATTGACCCTGATAATCAATTGATTTACATCTTTTTATCCAATAGAACTTATCCGAATGCGGACAATGATAAATTGCTCAAAGGCGATTATCGCCCGCGCATTCAAACGGCGATTTATGAGGCGATGCGGAAAGGCGATTAGACAATTTTTGAAATAGGATGCTTATGATTTTAAAGATTAGAAGGATATTTTCGGTTGAAGAACACAACTTATACTTTGCGCACGATGGTTTTGCGATAGGATGGAAAAAATCCTTGTAATCCTCCCAATCATTGGGCAAAATGGGAGTGGGAAAACCAATTTTGTACAGGCGGTTCACAGCATTTTTTCCGGAAGTGAACATCATTTTTAGGATTCGTTGGATTATTAGGATTGATTTCAATCCTAATAATCCAACGAATCCTAAAAAATTCCAATTCAAACCATTATAAAAATCTTACGTTTTGCGATTTTTCTTTTTTGCGGCTGGAAATAATATATTATTTAAAATCAACCGATATCCGGGCGAATTAGGGTGTAAACTCAAATCGGTTTCAGGGTCTTCCACGAAATGCCGATAATCTTCTGGGTCGTGTCCGCCGTAAAACGTCCAAAAACCTTGCCCTGCTGTCCCATGAATGTACCGCGCTTCGCCTAATGCTTTCGCTTCGCCTAAAATCAAGGCATCCGATTTGATATATTTTTTCAAAAAAGCCGTCGTTTGACCCATAAAACCTTTCACCGTCCGCGTATGATTTTGGGTCAACATGGTTGGAACAGGATCCCATTTCGCAGAAAAATCAAACAAAGTAAAATAATCTTGTTCTGCGGGAATCGTGCGTCCGTAATTATGGTCAATGGTTGAAAATTCATATTCAGTCGGGTCACGAATCAAGTCAAAATTGTGAAAAGCAAAGGTTTTGGAAAAATCCAATTTTGATTGGGCATTCGGGTCAGACGGGTCTCCATCATAGATTTGCGCACAAATATCAAGCCCATCCGCCGCCAGCGCAATATCATAACTATCGGTGGCTGAACACATGGCAAACATAAATCCGCCTCCTGCAACATATTCTCGAATCTTTTTGGCGACTGCCAATTTGCATTGCGAGACTTTATTGAAACCCAAACTGCGCGATAACTCTTCCGCTTTGCGCTGATTTTCCCGATACCAAGCCGCATGACTATAACTTTTGTAAAAACGCCCATATTGACCCGTAAAATCCTCATGGTGCAAGTGCAACCAATCGAAATCGGCTAATTTGCCCTCCACCACTTCGCGGTCATAGACGACTTTATAAGGAATTTCGGCATATGTTAAAACCATCGTCACTGCATCATCCCAAGGCTGCACTTTTTGCCCGCGTTGACTCACATCAGGCGTGTAAACCGCAATTTTGGGCGCGACTTCGAGTTTCATATCATCCATATTAGCTTCAGGATGACCAATTTCGCGTTGAATTTCCGCAAATGCTGCATCTGGAATCACTTCATAGGTCACACGGCGCGCATTACACTCCTTTTCAAAAGATGCCGTATGCGGAAAAGCAAAACTGCCACCTCGATAATTGAGCAACCAGTGCGATTCAATGCCTTTTTGCAATACCCAATACGCAATTCCATAGGCTTTGAGGTGCTGCTTTTGCTTATCATCCATCGGAAGGAGCAGATAAGAGGCAGTTAAACGCGTCGCAACCATCGAAAGCGTCAAAAGGATTATTAAAATCTTTTTCATATTTACTACGGTTTGATAATTCATTCTTACGATTCTAAACGCAAAAACAGCGCAAAAGATTTTACCTTTTCATTAAGACGTAAAAACAAGCAAAAATGCTTTGGAGGCGGCAATAAATTTCCCGACTCCAAAGCATTTTTTTTCAAAAAAAACAAAATCTTATAAACCTTCCGCTTTAACTTTGCCCCATGAAAACGCAACGTGCCTTATTAATTATCCTCGACGGTTGGGGTCATGGCAGCAAACGCCTTGCTGATGCTATCGCGCTCGCAAAAACCCCATTTATGAACAATCTGTATCAAAAGTATCCATCTGCCGAACTTGTCACTTATGGAGAAGCGGTCGGTTTGCCCGAAGGTCAAATGGGCAATTCCGAAGTCGGGCATTTGAATATCGGTGCTGGACGGGTTGTCTATCAAGAATTGGTGCGCCTCAATAAGGCGGTGCGGGAACGCACTTTGCATCAAAATCCAGTGTTATTGGACGCACTTGCTTATGCCAAAAAGGAGGGTAAAAAAGTGCATTTGATAGGCTTGGTTTCGGATGGCGGTGTCCATTCTCATATCAATCATTTGAAAGCATTATGCGAAATTGCTGATAATCAAGGAGTTACATCGTATGTACATGCCTTCACGGATGGACGCGATTGTGACCCTAAAAGTGGTTTTGGCTTTTTAACCGATTTGCAAAATCATTTAAAAACGCATCCAAACGTTAAAATCGCTTCCGTGATAGGGCGTTATTACGCGATGGATCGGGATAAACGCTGGGAACGCATTAAACTTGCTTATGATTTGTTGGTGCATGGAACGGGCGCACCTGTGTCCAATTTGGGTGCGGCGATACAACAAAATTATGCAGCAGGCGTAACCGATGAATTTTTGAAACCCATGCTATTGGATTCAAAAGGCGTTATCGAAAGCGGTGATGTGGTGATTTCTTTCAATTTCAGAACCGACCGACCGCGTGAAATGGCAGAAGTGTTATCGCAAAAAGATATGCCCGAACAACATATGTATAAATTAAATTTGAAATATGTAACAATGACGCGTTATGATGATACCTATCAAAACGTATCAATTTTGTATGACAAGGATAATTTGAAAGAAACGATGGGTGCAGTTGTTAGTCAAGCGGGTTTGACCCAAGTGCGGATTGCAGAAACGGAAAAATATCCACATGTGACTTTTTTCTTTTCAGGCGGACAAGAACAACCGTTTGTGGGTGAAACGCGGATTTTAGTTCCCTCTCCCAAAGTCGCAACTTATGATTTACAACCTGAAATGAGTGCAAAAGAAATTACTGAAAAAATTATTAATAAAATTAATACTGATATGCCAAATTTTATTTGTTTGAATTATGCTAATACAGATATGGTTGGGCATACAGGCGTTTTTTCAGCCGCGACAAAAGCAGCTGAAACGGTAGATACTTGTGTTAAAAAATTGGTGACGGCAGCGTTGAAACAGGATTATGATATTTTAATTATAGCGGATCATGGCAACTCGGATTACATGGTGAATGAAGATGGTTCGCCTAACACGGCGCACACGTTAAATCCTGTGCCTTGCATCTACGTTTCCAAACGGGCGGCGGGCAAAAAATTGAAGAATGGGAAATTGGCAGATGTCGCGCCGACTTTGCTGCATCTATTAGGCGTTGCACCATCTTCGTTAATGGATGGTGAAAATTTGATAAGTGTAAATAATTGATTTTGAATTATAAATTTAGATTTTTTTTGATTTCAATTGAAAAATAGATAGGTAGAAAAACATGCTAAGTAAGTAAAGTTGAAAAATCGACAAAAAAGCATACATGCTAAAATATTGATTATCAATATAATATAACGTTTGGAGGGTTTTAAACCCTCCAAACGCTGTTGTCGATTATTTAAATTTAACTACTTAATACGCTCCTGTGCGCACGATTTTCAAAGTGCGACTATGCCGCCCGTCTGCCACGATTTGCGCCATATAAATGCCTGCCGACAAAGGGGTATCCCAATGCAAGGTGCCTTGTAACGCTCGAATCGGTTGCGACCCAATGACTTTTCCCAATACATCGTATAAAATCAAATCTGCTTTTTCAAAAGGTTCAAATAATTGATAATCAATGTTTAAATCCTTTGAAAAGGGATTGGGATAGGCTTTTAAATCCATTTTTGCCGCAGGTTCAATCACGGCATTTGCCAACGCATCATAAAAAACAAAACTATCAATTGCCGCTTCCACAACATGACCGGGCAATACATCCGCCACTCTAAACGAAACCCGCGCCTGAGTCGGGCGCAAAGGGCGCAACGAAATAATCCCAGAAGATTGCCATCGACTCGCCGAAGTTAGGATGGTTTTGACAATCGTATCGCGCCATAAACCATTGATTAACAAGGAGATAGTTGCCGTTAAGGTATCATTCGGCGTGCCAGTACCTGCTCCGTCATAAAACCAATACGCAAAACGCAGTTCTGGCGCACGATAATTCATACAAGGCATCAAGGGTGAAGTCAAAGTCGTATAACCATCATCCAAATCGTCAAAACCTGCTGTACCGCCACCATTGCCTGTCATATAACACATATCACCTATATCATTGGGATAATCATTGCCCGGATTGCAAATATCCGCCCCATTTAAGGTTTGAATCGGGACGCTGCGCACCCACATGCCTCTCGGCGCACTGCTTTGAACCGTCCAACCAAAATCGCCCCAAAAGTCGTCTTGATAGCCTTCCGATAATATCAAACGCAAGCCAGTCGTATTGCCATTTACATTGATATTCAATGCTTTATGTTTGTAACCCCATGCACCTGCGACGATTTGATAGTTATCGACCAACACATTATTGACCACAAAATTGCCCAAACTATCGCTTGAAAATTCATAAGTTGCCTCTGCACCGATAAGTTTTAATTTGCTTGGAAGCCCTCTACCGACCCAATTTCCAAAAAAATCGCCCATAACCGTTTGTCCCGAAACGGAAACCAACGGTTTGCGCACCAATTCGACGGTTTGTGTGTTCACAATCCCGTTTGTCAAGGAAACCGTAATCGTTTTGGGATAGTAACCTGCCACTGAAAAAGTCGCTGTAACCGTTCCTTCGGTCACTTGCCCCGTGTAAAACTCGCCGCGTGCATTGGATTTGGCGCGTTTATCGGGGTCGGTGGAGTTGATTTTGACCAAAACACCCGAAATCGGACTCCGTGTCAACGAGTCGATGACCAAACCTTCCAAATAACAAGCGCGTTTATATTGCGGACTTAACACATATAAAACACCTTCCATATTGGAAGCTACAATCGTCCCAGAGGGAAAAAAAGGAAACACCCCCCAAGTCCCCATAAAGCCATTGCCCGCACCTTGTGGGTAACAATCATAATCGCCAACTTGCACTAAATTTTGAGGACGATGTGCATCTGTAATCGTGAAACCGTCTTTGTACCAAGAAGTTACAGCATAGTCATTTTTGATATGTGTATTATGAACAATTGAACCAGAACCGGGATTACTCTGAATTTTGTCCAATAATCGAATCGCCGCCGGATTCGTTACATCATAAGCGGCTAAAAACGAATTACTATTTTCATCTGTTGTGAGCAACGCACGCCTATCATCTGTCAACCAAGTGTTATGTGTAAAGGTTGTTGGAGTGGGTTGCGTTGCCAAAACGATTGGATTTGACTTGTTTCGGAAGTCAATGATGGAAAAATAACCTGCATTAATATGCCCACCCCACAACGTATCATTGTGAACATAGCCATCATGGATGTAATTCGTCGCATATTGACCCACATATTTGGGGTTAAATGGGTCGGGTTCCAAATTTAAAACCACTGCGCCGCCATTCGCAAGCCCTGTTGTGCCATACAAATACGCAAATCCGCGCAATGTGTCAATGTGTAACGCATGAATTTTGTCCAAACGAGCCGCAATCACACTATCGCCTGTGTATTGGCGCACTGCAAAAGTCGTATCAGGAAGATTTGATAAATTTACAATTTGTAAACCTGTACCACCTTCGGAAGTTACGTATGCAAAATTTTTGTAAACTTTAATTTCTTTCCAAAGATTATTGACACCAGCAATTTGTTTAATCGTGCGCGGTGCATCAGGATTCGTAATATCGACGATAATCATCCCTAAATTGGCACCAAGCAAAGCATATTCACGCCCATTTTTCGTGTAACCGCAAATATTGGCTAAGGTCTGATTCGGATAAGTGACTTGTGCGCGAAAGCGCACATTGGCATTCGCATTTTGTGCAAATGATTGATTTACAAGGCTTAATGAAATTAAAAATAAATAGGTAAGGCTGAAATATTTCATTTGAGATAAAGATAGGTTAGATTAAAAAAAACAAATTATACTTGCTAAAAAGTTGATTTTCAAGGTAGTATAACGCTTCGTATAACGCTTCGTATAACGCTTCGTATAACGTTTGGAGGGTTTCAAACCCTCCAAACGTTGTTGTTAAAACTTGTTGTCAGCTATTTATTACGCGCCTTTTTTAATCGTCAATTGTATAACGCTTCGTATAACGCTTCGTATAACGCTTCGTATAACGTTTGGAGGGTTTCAAACCCTCCAAACGTTGTTGTTAAAACTTGTTGTCAGCTATTTATTACGCGCCTTTTTTAATCGTCAATTCAATTTGCCCACAATGATGCGCATTGTGATTCATTATCATTGCAATCCCTTGAAAAGGCGTTTTTTCTCCAAAAACAGTGGTTTTGGGCTGATGCCAATCCGCTTCAGGCAATGTTTTAATAACATTTAATAATAATTCGTTGCCCGTTTGCATCAATTGTTGCGTTTCCGCAAGGTCGTAAGCGCGTCCGTCGTCATTCGCAACGCGGAGTGTCAAGGGTTTGCCATAAGGCAAATTCGTTGCTGTTCCAAAAAACATTTTGGATAACATAATTTGCGTTTCCGCAATATGGCGCATGTAAAAACCGACTGTACCTGCGGCGGCATGAATGCGAAACATACTATTTTCTTGTGTCATTTTGGTTAATAAACCATTGACTTTCAACGCATTCATCTCAAAAAGAGGTGTTAAAACGGATTGCATCATTTTGTTATCTTAAAATTATTAATTAAATATTTTGTTTTAAAAATAACCCGTTGGTTTTAAACACTACCAAACGGGGTTGTCAGCTAGTTCGATTTAAATTTACCCAACCCACATTGCAAAAAAGATTGATATGTTTTCGGGTCAGGCGTAAAACCAACAGGTTGATTCAACACTTTCAACGTATTCGGGTCGAGCAATACATAATATGGTTGTGAATTGCGCCCAAAATGCACGGCTTCAAAATCTGCCCATTTATTTCCAACCGTTTTTTTAATTTTATTATCAAATGTAGAACTATATACTTCATTGTTTGACAAGGGTTTACGGTCATCTGTATAGAGTGAAATTAAAACATATTTATCTTTTATTAATTCATAAACGCCTGTTTTGCCCCAAACTAAATCTTCCATTTTGCGGCAATTGACACAGCCATATCCTGTAAAATCTAATAAAATCGGTTTATTCTGTGCTTTCGCAACTGCCAAACCTGCGTCAAAATCGTGATAACAATCCAAATTCAAGGGGCAAGATTTGGGATAAATGTAACTATGTCCCGCAGGCGGCAAAATTCCACTCGCCAAAGGAGGCGTTTTAAACGTCCCCGACTGAATGTCGTACCGAAAACCCATGACTAAATAAAAGAATGTCAAAATCGAAAGTCCTATCATACTCGGGCGAACCCAAGCAAATTTATTGGGTTGTGCTGCTTTTTTCTGGCTGTTCACGACATATTCAGGTTTGAAACGGAGGATTTTGGCAAAATATAAGCCCAAACCCACTGCACAAAGCACCCAAATCCCTAACATTAATTCATATGGAATGAATTTTTTATTCATCGTCAAATCAGCCACCGAGAAAAATTTGAATGCCAAAGCGATTTCAATGAAACCTAACACGGCTTTTACATCATCCATCCATCCACCCGATTTCGGCAGCGATTTCAACCAAGCGGGAAATGCTGCAAACAAGCCAAACGGCAATGCCAAAGCCGTCGCAAAACCCGTCATGCCCGCAATCGGACCTGAAAGATTGCCACCTGTCGCCGTTTCGACCAATAAAGTACCGATTATCGGACCTGTACATGAAAACGAAACGAGCGCGAGTGTGAACGCCATGAAGAAAATGCCTATCAAACCGCCCCGATTCGACGCTTCATCGGATTTATTGAGCAACCAACTTGGCAACGTGATTTCAAAATAACCAAAGAAAGAGATAGCAAAAACAATGAATAAGATGCCAAATCCAATGTTAAACCAAACATTCGTAGAGAGCAAATTGAGTGCATCTGCTCCAAAAAGGCTGGTGACAATTAAGCCTAATCCAACATAAATTACAATTATTGATAATGCGTAAATCGCTGCATCCCAAAGTCCTTGCGACCGAGTGCGCTGTCCTTTCGTGAATAATCCGACTGTTAAGGGAATCATTGGAAAAACGCAGGGCGTTAAAATCGCGAAAAGTCCGCCCAAAAAACCCATGAGAAAAATCCACCATAAAGTACCTTTTTCGGAATTAACATTCGCACCTGTTGCATCGCAAGTAACATTTTCATTTGTTTTGTCAAATTTAAATTTATTGACAGGGTGAGCATTTTGCACAGTGGGAGGTGTGGAAGTTGAATTGGGATTTACTTCTGGAGCAGCAGCTCCTGCAACTGTTCCAATCCCCGTTTTCAAATCAAAAACGACTTCCACAGGGTCAGGCGGCAAACATTTCCCTGCATCACAGGCTTGCACTTCAATCGTCGCTTGAACAGGCGTATTTAAATCTTTGACTTGGACACGCTGCGTAAAAGTCGCATCTTGTTCAAAATCAACCAATTGCATTTCAAATTGCTTATCAAAATGGTCGCTTTTATGGGAACTTGCCTCACTTGCTTTGCCCGATTTGGCAGCGTTTTTGACCTCAATCAACGTCGGATTAGGTCCCCCATCTTTGATAAATTGCGAATAAATATGCCAACCTTTTGCAATCGTTGCGTTGAAAACCAAATCATATTCGGTTTCAGACACTTTTTTGCTGGTAAATTGCCATGAAACGGGATTTAAACCCTCTTTTTGATTGGACGCAGTAGGCAGCGCATTGGGAATTGGATTCGATAAAGTAGTTGGCGGCAGTGTTGCAGGCGCGGGTTTCGGCGGCGTAACTACTTTGTTAGGCGTTGCTTGCGCTATCAAACCACCTAATTTTACCTTTGGCGGCGCGGGTTGTGCAGCAGGCGCAGGCGGCGTGTAAGTCGGTGCAGGCGCGGGTTGCGCAGCAGGTTGTGAAGCCGTTTGCGGGATAGATGCAGGCGTAATTTTATGGTTAGAAGGCAATTTGAAGGTAAAATCCTCCTCTTGCGGCGGCAAACATTTTTCTTCATCGCAAGTGCCAAATCGGACACTGCCCACAATTTTTGCAGTCGGGTCTTTGACCTTGATGCGGCGCACAAACGCCACTTGTTGACTGAACTTGGTGATGTTCATATCAAACATTTTGTCATAACCACTTTTTTTATGGTCTGAAACCTCTCGACCCGTACCGATAAGGGCGTATTGCGGCGCGGGTTTGAATGTAAATTCTGTTTTAATCGGTCCATCATCGCTCGGCAAAAATTGCGAATAAATATTCCAACCTTTATCCAATTGAGCGGTCGCAATGAGGTCATACTCGTCTCCCGAAACAGGGGCAGCCTCAAAAGTCCAATGAACAGGTTGTACCATTTGACTATAAACAGGGCTTGTAAACAAAAATAACAATGCAATTACATGAAAACGCATGGCAAAATAGGCTATAATGACTTTAAATCGCGCTGAAAACGGGGGTTTTGGCGCAAATAATTGTGTGATTCTCCTGTTGAACGTGCAAATATACTTAAAAATTATTTCTAACATAGAAAAGGAATCAAGAAACAGGAGCGTATCACCGATTTAGGAGTCGGGAAATAAATTTCCCGACTCCTAAATTGGTGATACACCTTAATTTTTTGTTTCTTTGTAGCTTTTTAATAGAAAATTGATTTTCAAACGTTTCTCATAAAAATATCTAATGGATAA
>JAAFJT010000090.1 GCA_013298955.1 Chitinophagales bacterium | reverse complement strand
GCACGGTTTTACACCATGCGGTGTTGCCTTTGGTGGATGTAGCAGCATTTCAAATGACGGCTTAACTAAAAGCGTCTATTTTGCGATAGACGCTTTTGGTTAAAACAAAAAATAAAAGATTACAGTTTGCTAAAAAATGCCCAATATGCTCTCATTCCTGATTCAAATCATCAAAAAAAGTGCGATTTCCTCCGAGATTGCTTTTCCGTTCCGCGCTTTTCAAGACTTGTACAGTCGTAGGTAAATTCATTTTTTTGCCATCTAACAATTCTTGCACGCTAATCACTTCCATTTTGGGATACATATTACCAAATATTTTATTTTGATAAACGCCATATTTTTTACATTCTTTTACTAAACTGTCCATCGGATACAGGGTCAACAAATAACCGATGGCTGCTTTTTCGCGTTCCATCGTTCCAAACAAATCTCTTACAACACTTGGTGTCAATGTTTTACTGGATTTTACGGAGAAAAGAACGGATTTATAATCGGTTTGCCCCTTTTCATCCAAATCGACGATGAAGGCAGTCCCATCCATCCCGCCATCTTTGCCTTTTTTGTCATTGATAACCGCCCGATTATTGGAAAACGAAAGTACCATCCATTTTTCAAATTCTTTCCGAATCCTATCATCTTGCTTATTTGCCAATGCAATCGCACTTTCCATGTCTTCTGGAATGCCCGTCAGAACCATATTTTCCAACGCTGTTTTTCCAAAACTATCTTCTAATCGCTTCATTATCAAGGAGATAGACTGATAAGTAATATCCATTCCAATCCATTGCCGTTTTAATTTTTCAGCCACTGCAATCGTCGTCCCACAACCGCAATACGCATCTAAAACCACATCGCCTTCTTGCGTATGCGCTTGAATAATGCGTTCCAAAAGACTTTCTGGTTTCTGAGTCGGATAGCCCAATCGCTCTTTGGCAGCAGGATTCAAGGCTTGAATATCCGTCCACCAATCATTGGGCAAAACGCCTTTATCCAAATAATATTTGTATTCTTTGCCATTTTTAAAATTTCGTTGGTAAGGTCTGCCCTTTTCATCGTGTTTAATCGGTTCGTGCATGGTGGAAGTATCGCGTTCTAAGGCAATTGCATCATAATTAAATTGATAATTTTTAGTTTTGGTAAACCAAAAAAGAACATCGTGTTTACGCGGATAGGATGTTCGCGCTCGTCCGCCCGTGCTGTAACACCAAACAATTTCATTGACAAAATCGCCGCCTTGCGGAACGAAAATCGCATCTAAAACCAATTTCAAATAATGACTTGCAGTCGGGTCGCAATGTAGGTAAAACGAACCTGTGGGTTTCAAAACCCGATAAATCTCCGCAATGCGCTGTGTCATGCTGATTAAGTACGAGAGCAAACTCCCTTTGCCCAATACTTTTTCGAGTCCGATGATTAAATAAATACTTTGTTTGGTTAAAATGCCTTTTTCATTATTAATAATTTCGTTTAAACCATCATTCGCTGCATCATCCCAAGTCCAAGTATCTGTAAAGGCTTGCGCTTGTGCCAAATCTTCTTTGCCAATATTGTTATAAATTTGATTATAATTTCGTTTAGAATTAAAAGGCGGGTCAATATAGCACAAATCAATAGATTCATCTTTGACATACTTGCGTAAAACTTCTAAATTATCGCCGTAGAAAAGTTTATTTTTCTGAATAGGATTCATATATTCCATTATTTTTTTGTTTAAAAAAAACAAAAATAGCGTTTTTGAAGGAACTTACTGTAAACTTTCCTACTCGTTTCGCCTTTCCATTAAAAATCAAAAAACGCATTACAAAGTGTGGACAGTTGTAACTGTCCGCACTTTGTAATGCGTTTTTTGATTTTTAATGAAAAACCAATAAGATAAAAAGTCAATTTTTTTAAAAATTCATTTCGATTCTACTAATTACAGTATGCTCAATCATATTAAAAATCCGCCATCTGCATTAAATGTCGAACCCGTGCAGTAAGCCGAAGCATCGGACGCTAAAAACAATGCCAACCCTGCAATATCTTCTGGATTCCCCATTCTTTTCAACGGCAAATGTTGTGTAAAACGCTTTAAAGTTTTCTCATCTTCCCAAAGTGCCTTACTAAATTTGGTTTTAATCAAACCCGGACAAATGACATTCACTCGAATATTGAGGTGTCCCCACTCTTTGGCAAGCGCATTTGTCAGTGAAATCAACGCTGCCTTACTCACGCTGTAAATCCCCAAACCCGTCTCAGGACGCACCCCGCCAATGCTACTAATATTGATAATCGAACCACCCCCATTTTTTGCCATCATGGGCATAGCCAATTTGGATAATTCAAACGGAGCTTTCACATTGACTGCCATGATTTTGTCAAAAACACTTGGGTCAGTTGCCTCAATCGGTCCATAAACGGGATTCGTTGCCGCGTTATTCACCAAAATATCCAAACGACCATAGGCTGCAATCGTTTTTTCAAAAATTTGTTTCAAATCTTCGGGATTAGCCACCTGCCCAGCAATGCCAATCGCTTCCCCGCCTTTGGCTCGGATTTCGGCAGCAACCGCATCGACCGCCTCTTGTCGGCGACTATTGACCACCACTTTTGCACCGTATTGAGCAAAAACATGCGCCATTGCTTCACCAATGCCTTTACTCGCGCCCGTAATGAGGGCGACTTTGCCTTTTAAATCAAACATATTATTTTTTTAATTTTTTAGCTTCTAACCATTTTTTAAAATACGTCCAACTCGTTTCATTCGGGCGTTTGTCATCTAAGGGCGGCGCAGTCTTAAACAAAGGTTGTTCTTTTTGAATATATTCGCGCAATATTTTGGGAATATATTCAAACGATTGAACCTTTTTGCCCGAACCATTGAATATCAATTGTCCCGCCATATCGCCCATTTCCATCCAAGGCATCCACTTGGAAACCCGCGTCCATGCAATAATAACATTATCTGCACGCGTTTTTGGAGCGATTAACTCCGCTTCAGGCACGACAAAATTGAACATTTCTATCGCTTGATACGTCCCACCGACATATTGTTGAAAATCGCCACCTAACGGATTCGGGTAAAAAAGCGGCACCTGCACATCCCAAAAAATCGTTCCTGCTAAATTTCGCAAAGCATTATCAACCTCTTTTGAGGGAAAAGCAACTCCGCGCATATTCACAGGGTCATTAGCGATTTGCACTACTTCCACTTCTTTATTTGTCCAAGGACTTTTCCAAGTTTTAGCAATTTCGTTGGTTTTCGGGTCGATATACACCAAAACTTCCCGACTCACCTGCCGATAACCCGTTCCTTTGACCGAATCTTGAACGGTTGCGGACGCACGCACATTCATTCCAATACATAAAAATAATAATTTGTCTTTTTCGCCAGAGACGCGGCTATACACCGTTCCCTCCCAAGTGAAAAAACAATTTTCACCGTCTTGGGTCGAAGATTGAATTTTGCGTTGCGCGATATTGACCGCATCGGGTTTGGATAAATCCAATTTTTTTTGGGCAACACAACTTACGTTCCCGAGTAGTAGCAAGAGAAAGGTACAAAAACGCATCTTATGATAACTTTTTTCAATGAGCAAAATTATTTTAATGCAAAAGAAAGCAAAAGTATGCACCTAACAAAAGGATTTTACTATGTTTGCGATTCAAAAATATAATTTTACCAAAAAAACAAAGCTATGAAATCATTTTTTGGGGCAATCTTAGGTATTGCCCTGTTTTTGACTGCCTGCGGCGGCGAAAATACAGATGGCAATACCAACAAAAATGCTATCCATTTTGACCAAACCGAAATTGCGGACGCACTCCACAGCTTTTTCAGTTGGTACGGCGATAACGCAGACCGTATTGGCGAAATCGATTTTGCCGTTGAAAAAGGCGGGCATCTGACCTTAGATAATGCCAAATTGCAACTTTATTTAGCAGAATTTAAAAAATCAGGCTTCGTTTCGGACGAATTGATTGCGGATGAAGTGAAATATTATCAGGCTTGCGCCAAAATTTGGGCAAAAGAGCCAAGTAATCAATCAACGGTTGGTCTGCAATTGGATAGGTACTTGTGTGATTTTGAAAATGTATCGGCTTACGAAAAAGCTCCTGCCAATGCCACGATTACAGGAGACCGCGCCAAAGTGGTGATGACGGTTGCGCCTAACAATACTCATACGTTTGATATGAAGAAAGAAAATGGCAAATGGTATTTGGCAAAACCGAGTTGCGCAGAACCGAGCGTGCAATATTAGGTTCTGAATTGTCGCATAGGTTTCGGAAACCTGAAACCTACTCTTTTCCACAAAATTTGTCAGAGAGCCTTGATTTGTAGGATTTGTAGGATTTCATCCTACAAAATCCTACAAATCAATCCAAATGGAATCTTAAAAAGCCCAAAAATCCTAATTCAGAACCTACTGCGCAACTTGGGTTAATAGTATTTAAATAATACCCTAAAAAAGGTATATAACAAGTTAATAAAAATAAAATACATTTAATATTTGTTTTTTATTGATAGAGGTGTGCTACAAATTGAAATTTTATTTATAATTTTATGTTGAATTTGTATTTGGATGGAAGTACAAATCAACTCGTTTGATAAAAGCATTGATTTTCAATATTTTATCAAAAAACATATTTATAATTTTTCTGTATTTAGCAATTCGCGTAGCGCAACTCCATAAGATGAAACAAAGCAAGAAAATTAGTTGGTGGTTATTGTTCATTTCCCTCATGCAATCGGTGGCTGCTTTCGGTGCAGCTTCTAAGAAAAAGGTTGAAATGCGGCTTCACAGCAAAAAAGTAGAAAAAAACACCCCTCGCAAAAGTTCCAAATCCAGCAAATTTAGCTTACAATCCATTCAATCTACCTTGATTGGAAAAGGAAAAGCGTGTATTTATTCCAATCGTTTGCATGGTTCTGCTACGGCAAGTGGTGAAAAATTTAACAAAGATGGTTTGACGGCAGCGCACCTTAACCTGCCTTTAGGCTCGAATGTGCGAGTGACGAGTTTGGAAACAGGCAAGTCAGTGGTCGTGCGCATCAATGATAGAGGACCCTTTTCTAAGAACTATGTGTTGGATATGTCTCCTTTGGCAGCTCAAAAAATTGGTCTGACTTTTATCAAAGGCACGATGAACGTCAAAATTGAACAATTGACTCCAAAATTGGTTAAAAATGAAAGTAGTATGGCGCATCTGTAATTCCTAATTTTCACTGAAGTGGCACGGTAACGCCGCCTACGCCGCCTACCGCGCCACTTAGGTTCATTCATATTTAAATCGAATATCGATGACTATCCAATTTCAAAAGGATTGCCAGCATCGTCGTAAAACCTAACAACGATGAGCCGCCCGCGCTAATAAACGGTAGCGGAATCCCAATCACAGGCATTACGCCCATCGTCATACCGACATTGACCAAGAAATGTGCGAAGAAAATCCCCGCAATCCCATACGCATAATGTCGAGAAAAATTGGAACGCTGTCGTTCTCCGATTTGAATAATCCGAACTAAAAACAAACAAAAAATTACAATTAGCGCAAATGTCCCAATAAATCCTTGTTCTTCGCCAACTGTGCAAAATATAAAATCGGTCGATTGTTCAGGCACATGACCCAATTTCGTCATAGTTCCTTCCAAAAAACCTTTGCCTTGTAGCCCGCCTGACCCAATCGCCATTTTAGAATGCAGCAAATTGTAAGCAGTGCCTCGCGGGTCGCATTTTTCGGGTTGCAACCAAACGTTAATTCGCTCGCGTTGATGCGGTTTCATCACATTATTGAAAACAAAACTCGTGATATACACAATCGCCGTACACACCAAAAGGAGACTTGTGGTTAAAATCACCATCCGAAATCGCCCGCGCCGACTGTGTACAACGACAAATCCTAAAACCGTTAACAACATGAGTAATAACGCCGTATGTATTTTTTCTCTATATAATAAAAGGCTGCAAATCAATAACAACACGCCCAAACCAATTGCCCAAAGCCACCTAAATGAAGCGATATTGAGCAAAAAAATCAGTGCTGTTACGGTCATCAATCCAAAAACAACATTATTGGACGGGTATAGCAATGAAAATATAAATACCGTTGCTAATATGAATGATACGACATAAGGCACTGGTGACAAGCCTTCTCGAAATAACATAATGGAAAAAGACGCAAAAACCAAACAAGATCCTGCATCAGGTTGTAAAATAATGAGTCCCAAAGGAATCGCTAAAATACTGGCAATGTGCAATTGAGACCGTGTATCTTTCAGATTCGTTCCTGTTGCCGCCATCAAACTGCTCAATGCCAAACAAGTTCCCAATTTGGCAACCTCCACTGGCTGAAACCCGAAACCGGCAAACATAAACCATGCTTTCGCCCCATTAATCGTCTTCCCAAAAACCAAAACCAACGCCAAACCCAATAATCCAAGTCCATAAACCCCATAAGCAAACGTCCGCCAAAATTTCCAATCAATCGACATGATGAAAAAACTGAGAAAAATGGAGACCATAATCGTCAACGTTTGTTTTCCAACAGGTGTTTTGAACAAAAAATCGCCAAATTCCTGCGTGTAGCCGTCCTTATGACCCACCGCGTAAATCATCAGCCAGCCAATGCCTACTAAAGTCAAGTAGAGCGAAAGCAGCACGTAATCAATGGTTCGGCTGCCTACCAAATCTTTTACTGCCATTTTTACTGCGGGTTAAAAGATGTTTTATGAAATTTTAATTGGTCAATTCATTTGATTTGACCTTATCCTGTACGACATACGCATCTGGATAATCCACTTTGATACTTTTTAAGTAACGGTCTGCATTGGCTCTTGCCGCAAATGCACCGATTTTGACCTTGTAATACGGTTTCGCATGCACCCAATCGACGAAAACACCCGGATATTTGGCTTTGAACGCATTGACGGTTCCATCCATTTTCACACGGTCGGTCGTTGCCGTGAGTTGGATGCGGAAACCTTCAATCACTTGCGTCGCTTTATTCGCATTCATATACGTCTCCATCATGCGCGTGATGATAGGGTCTTCATTGATGCTGATGCCTTGCGCCTGCGTTTGGACGGCGAAAACCATGGAAAGTACCCCCATAAAAAGGGTTGAAAGGATATTTTTCATAAAAAAAAGGATTTTTGTAGTATTAAAATTCAAGTGATGCAATCCCTTATTTTGAATTAGGCATGAAGGACGATTCGGATTCCGAATCGTCCTTCATGTCTCATTCAAAGCACGAAGATTTAGTGAATGCCTGTCAACATTTGCACCGCGCTTGACGTACCAATACGGTCTGCACCTGCGGCAACCAATTTTTGAATTTGTTCAATTGTCTTAATCCCGCCAGAGGCTTTAATTTTGATTTTCGGATTCAAATGCGCCCGAATAAACTTCACCTGCTCAACGGTTGTGGGATGCCCGAAGAACCCAGTAGCAGTTTTTATAAACTGAACCCCTTCCCCTGAAGCAATTATTAAGAGTTTTTTAATCTCCTCCTGCGTCAAAAAACTCGGTTCGATAATGAGTTTTAACACTTTACCTTTCATAGCAACAGCGCGCATCATGCTTTCGAGTTCTGTTTTGACGTAAGCCCAATGACCACTTTTGATAGCCGTGATGCTTACCACTGCATCGACTTCATCGCCACCTTCGTCGAAAGCCTTTTTAATTTCCTCGACTTTGGACGGCAGGGTTGAAAATCCCATCGGAAAACCCACTACTGTAATGATTTTCAAGCGTTCATTCAAGGTTCTCGCGGTTTCGCGCACGAAGTAAGGGGGGATGCACACCCCGTAAAACTCGTGTAACAAGGCTTCTTGACACAATAATTTAATTTGTGCAGAAGTAGCATCTGGTTTCAGCAGCGTATGTTCTGTTATTTTCGCAACGTTCATCTTTGGCGGTTGGTTGAAATTTTGTTGAATTGAAACACAAATTTAGCTCTTTTTTGCAAATTTTCGTTTTTTTTACAAAAGAAAACGGAGATAGGAAGCCCTTTTTTCAAAAAACTGCAATGCCTATCTGATAAATCGTATAAGGAGCACCATCCTTTGTTTTGGGTATCAGTTGCCAAGAAGGGATGCCAGAATAGATATAGGATTAGAAAAAAGTGTATTTCATTCTGTGTTTGGTTCAAAAAATGGAAAATAAGGTGTTTGAATTAGGACTTATGGGATTTATAAGTAGTTAAGTTAAAATAATCGACAACAACGTTTGGAGGGTTTTAAACCCTCCAAACGTTTTGTCAATTCTTTAATTTCAACTATTTATAAATCCCAAAAATCCTAATTCAAACCTCATTGATTAGGAATTTCAATCAACTACCCCCCAAAACCGTCATCCACCGCTTTTGGTTTTGGCGTTGGCGCAGTTGCAGGTGCATTCGGGTCTGCCGCAGGTGCTTCCTCATCTTGGAAACGCTTCTGCCCCCCAAACTCAGAACCAGAGGAGCCGCCGCCATTCGGATTCACAATTCCGCCCGCTTGCCGTTCGGAATATAAAGTACAATCCGTTTGAATCGCATCGGCTGCACTCGCTGGATATTCTTTGAAACGCGCCGTCACATCCCAGCGCAAAAATGGATTTGCCTCCAATTTTTGCATGAATTTAGCAAAAAACGGTCTTGCCATCACCCCCCCTTGTCCGTCCGCAATCGAAAGGAATCGAATCCAGTTGTCTTCGCCTCCAACCCAAGTGCCAACCACCAATTTCGGCGTGATGCCCATAAACCATCCATCCACATAACTATTCGTTGTACCCGTTTTGCCACCATGTTGACTTTTCAAAGTCGTGAATCCGGGTGCGCCTTTCGTCACGTTTTGCAACAATTTGTTCATCACTGTTACCGCAGGTTTTGGCATGGCAGGTTGCACTTCGGGTGCGCCGACGTATAAATCCTTCCCGCCTTTATCCACAATCCGCAAAATGTGCATTGGTTTCGCATACGAACCATCATTGGCAAACGTCGTGTAAGCACCCGCCATTTCCAAGACTTCCAATTCCGTTGCACCAAGACAAATCGACGGTTGTTTTGGAACACGATACGTGCCAAACGCATTTTTTTTGCTACTATCAATCCCCATTTGGTGTGCTAACGTCCGCACAGGCTCTGTCGAACCCAATGTTTTCATCAAATACACCGAAATCGTATTTTTCGATTCTTTCAAACCGCGAAACAAATCATATACTTCTTTGGAATAACCACTGGAGTTATTCGGAGTCCAATCCTTCATCAACCCAAAACTGCCTTCTCCTTTGGCAATCGTCTGAGGCTCATCCACAATCTGCGTACAAGGCGAAATCCCCTGCATCACCGCCGCGCCATACACAAAAGGTTTGAAAGTCGAACCCACCTGACGGTCATTGCGGACGTGATCCAATTGGAAAAACTTGTAGTTGATACCCCCGACCCAAAATTTAATATGTCCATTCGATGGATCTACACCCACCGAACCAATTTGCAAGTGCATCCGATGATATTTAATAGAGTCCAACGGAGTCATTGTCGTATCGCGTGCGCCTGCGTAACTAAACACTTTCATTTTCGTCCGCGTTTTAAACGCTTTATCTGCATCCACTTGTAGTTTATGCCAAGCCGTTTTGATTTTGGGCCAAAAATCACTTTTCATAATCGAACGACAAATATCTTCCCGTCCAGCACTCAAATTAGCGGCTTTATTCAACGCAATTTTCTTACTTTCATCATTTAACATATTATCAATATCCACATCCTGTACTTTGAAACCTTCATAACCCGCTTCTACATCATCCAGAATGTTGTCTAAATAAAAACTTCTCAACCGTTCATATCGCGTAGAACGGCGCATCGCATAGACCAAACCCGCTTGTCTATCTGCAATTTCTTTCGCAGTCGTCTTGCCATCTCGATAATTCCAAGGGTCAATGTCCAACTCTTTGGCAGGTGGTGGTGGCGGTAGCGCAGGTGCTGCTTTTTGACCTTTTTTCACAGGCGCGGGCGCGGGTGCTTTTTGTCCCGGCGGTTTGCGCAAAGCACCCCAAACTTTGAAAAACTTAGCCTGTGTAGCCGACATGTGTTCTTTCATGGAGGCTTCTGCCAAATCCTGCATCGTTGCATTGATAGTCGTATAAATTTTCAACCCATCTCGATACAAATCGTATTTAGAACCATCGGGTTTGGTTTTGCCCTCCCGTTCTAAAAGTGCCTTGATATCGGCTGCCAGACTCATCCGAAAATACGTTGCTGCACCATCCGCATGCGAGTGCGGCGTGAAACGAGACATATCTAAGGGCTTTTTACAAAGCACTTGATATTCTTTTTCTTTGATATGTTCATTGCGGAATAATTTCAAAAACACTTCATTCCGCCGCAATTTCGTTCGTTCAGGACGGCGAATCGGGTTGAACAAAGAGGAATTATTCAACATGCCAACCAACGTAGAGGCTTCTTCAATTTTGAGCGAATCAGGCGGTTTGTTAAAATAAATCTCAGAAGCAGCTCGAATCCCGTGTCCTGAATAGCCAAAATCGTATTTATTCAAATACATCGCCATAATCTCCTCTTTCGTGTAGGCGCGTTCCAGCTTCACTGCCGTAATCATTTCCGACAATTTGTAATAATACATGTATGCAATCCGAGAAAGCGGATTGCCAATTTTTTCTTTTCGATTGGAATATAATAACTTAGAGAGCTGCATGGTAATCGTACTACCACCGCCCGAACCGCGCTGCATCAAGATAAACGTGCGGGCAAAAACCCTTGCCATCGCTTCGTAATCCACGCCGGGATGTTTGTAAAAACGAGCATCTTCGGTCGAAACCAACGCTAATGGAATCCATTTACCCAACTCATCATAGGCAACAGGGGTTCGATTTTCGATGTAATACCGTCCTAACACGGTTTTGCCGTCGTCTGCGATGACTTCGGAAGCAATATTAAAAGTAGGGTCTTCCAACTCACGGAAGGAAGGCGTAGAAAACGAAAACGCTAACAACGAACCGCCCACAAACACCATCCCAAAGGTGAATAACCACCACATCCATTTAATTATTTTTTGATGGGTGGGTAATCGGTCGGTGCGCGGCGTTAACGATTGATTGGTACTATTTGCCATAGTCGGTAAACGATTGAAATGGATTGATTTGCTGCAATTGGGTTTTAATCTACAAATATAGAGACTATTTTGGATTTGCTCCGAAAAAACAGCCCAATCCTTGTAATTTTTCAATCAGTGACCCCATATTTATCAGTTTCGATGCACGGTGGCAGGCAAAAAAGCACTTACAGGACACGCGACTGAAAGACATAATTGGTCTAATCCCGACTACGTTGTAATTTGTAAAATGCTATGTCCTATCTTGCAATCTAAACACCTTTTAGGCTCGCAATATTCGGTTTTCAATTGCAATAAGGCTTGCGATTCCGCGCTTGATTGTGCGACAATGCCTAACGCTTTCCATTGTTCTATAATATGATTTTGTTCGGGCGGCAAGGTTTCCAACCAATCCAAGGCGCGATTTTTCAAGGCAGGCAATCCTTTGGTTTTTCCATACAAAAACAAAAAGGGAATCACGGTATTCAATACAATCAATTGAATGGCTTTTTTGCCAAAAGGTTTCGGGCGTTCTATGGAAGGCGTATCGAATGTATAATGTGTTGTCCAATAATTACTTGTAGGCGATTCAAGTAATTCTACCACTTCCGTAATGGTTTCTTTGGTAATGATTTTGGAAAACAAATGCACGGATTGATGCACCAAACCAGCAAATTGAGCTAACCGAATCGTGGGAAAATTAGCAGGACGCATTTTAGAAAACTTCCATGCAATACGATTCGTTTGAAGGGGTGTTAAACGATGTTTTTGTTTTAAAAAAGCATACTCTTTTGCTAACGCAACATTATATGCATCCAAAAAATGATTTTCCAGCCAGCCTGCTTGACCAAATAAAAGCGCTTCAATTTGGAATAAACTATTTTTATATTTTGATAAAAGCGTGTATGGTAAGGATTGCGCTAATAATTCCATCGGCTCTGCATTGACTTTCGCCCCAAAAGAACGCGCCATTTTTTCATAAAAAGTCGTTTCCCAATCGTACTGATTGGCTTCTAAACGCTGTTCGATGCGCTCTACTTTTTGTTCCAAACGCTCTATCACTAATCGGTCTAAACACGCCGCCCGCGTAAAGGTTGAAACTGCCGAAAAGTGCATTTGACAAGGAACCCAAGCAGTGGTTTGCAACATGCCCCAATATTTTTCAAAAAGATGCGGCGCAATTCTATTTTTTAATTCCAAACAAGGCAAATACGTTGCCGATGAATGTTCGGTTTTAGGAGACAATGAAATATTTTCATCGGCTTCATACACCACATGCAAAATAACATTTTGATATGCAGGGTCTCCATGATGCCCATGTCGAAACCAATCGGATGACCGCAAGTGCATTTCAATATTGCCAATCCACAACAAATCCCCGATGCGAATCCGCGCTTGTTGAAAATCGGGGCCAGCATCCCGATTATACGTACCTGTATCGGCGATGAAAAGCGATTCGCCAGTGGTAATCGTTAGATTTTGTTGATTAAAATGACGTGTTTTCCAAAGGTAATGTAAAAAATCTTCTCTCATAGTGGTATTTTTTGTTTTAAAGGGCGCAAGTTAAGCCAATTTCTGATTTTTTACAAAAAGGAGTGTCTATAAAAATTATAAGTTATTCAAGTTCTTTTTGTTTCCTTATTTTGAAAAAAAAACGACTTTTGCATCTAAAAATTTAAAAAATGGACATTTACACCGTTTCGCTCCTCACAGCACTGATATTTTCAGCTGCTTTACTGTATTCTGCGGTCGGACACGGCGGCGGCTCAGGTTATTTGGCAGCAATGGCATTTTGCGCTATCTCGCCCGCCATCATGAAACCAACTGCCTTGACTTTGAATATTTTAGTTGCCACGATTGCCACCATTCGATATTATCGTGCAGGTTGTTTTTCATGGGAATTATTCATTTGGTTCGCACTTGGGGCAGTGCCATTTGCGTTTCTGGGCGGCAAAATGACTTTGCCTGACCATACATACAAAATAATCGTTGGTCTGGTATTGTTGTATGCAGCATTTCGTTTGGTTTTTAAACCCAATACTCAAAATCCAGCCGCTATTTTACAACCGCCTTCGATTCCATGGATGATTGGAATTGGGGTTTTAATTGGTTTATTATCTGGTTTGACAGGTGTTGGCGGCGGCATTTTTCTCAGTCCGTTGATTTTATTGATGGGTTGGGGTTCGACGCGGGCGGTTTCGGGCGTATCGGCATTGTTCATTTTGGTCAATTCGATAGCAGGATTATTGGGAAAGATTTCTTCTTTAAACGATTTGCCTCCTGCCTTGCCTTATTGGATGGCGGCGGCAGCAATCGGCGGTTGGATAGGCACTACCTATGGCGTTAAACAATTGAATATCAATATTTTACAAAAAATATTAGGTGTTGTTTTAGTGATTGCAGGACTGAAAATGATGTGGATTTAAAGAATTAGCAAATAAGTGGTTCCTATAAATAATCGACAACCAAGTATAAATAATCGACCACAACGTTTGGAGGGTTTCAAACCCTCCAAACGTTATACGATGGTATTTTTCAGCTTCAACTACTTCCATTTTTAATTTCTATCCCGATTTAATGCCTGCTTCAATTCGTTAATTTACCATTTTGCCACCGAAAAACCTTATTTTCGATTTTAGGTTTATCGAAATCGTTCTTTTTTTCATTGAATTGTGCCGTTTCCGTGCGGACGATGAGTTGGTCTTTTTTGCCCCCTTTGTCCGTTGGCAACAAAATGGAAGTGGTACTGTAAAAAACTTCTGCACTGGATGCACTCACGCCCTCCGCACCATATATCAATTTTTTACCATCCCAAAGCAAAAGATACTCACCTTGCGCGTAATCACAGGCTTCATAAATCATCTTGATACCCAAAGATTCCTCCACGCCTGCAAAATTCGGATTGCCATTGGATTGCCCACCAATCATGTAACCGTAATCGCCAACCGTTTTAAATTCAATTTTGGATAATTCAACCCCATTTTTGACCGCCCGTAATTGTAGGGTCATGTCCATTTTATCATAATTAAATTTGGAAACACCTGCTATAAACCAAATATTTTTATCTTTTTGGCTCTTAAAACAAAGACCTGTTAGGAAACCACCCCAAATATATCCTTTTTGAGCCGTCGCGCCATTACCCACCCGCACCTGACACCAAGCTGCCCGCCAACCATTCAACGTCAAACTATCGGTCAATTCTTTTTCAATAATAACTTTGGTAGCAATCGGCAATTTAGCAACTACTTTGCCTTGAACCGATGGTTTTTCGCGCAAATTCACCTCTGTACCTAAGGTGTAAACGATTGAATCGGGTTCAAAATGTCCGAGATAGTAATGACGTAAATCGGCATATCGGTCTTTGGCTTCTTGTGCATGGATTGTCATTCCAATACATAATAAATTTAAAATCAATAAATTACGTAATTTCATTGGCAATGGTTTTAATTTTTAAAGTTTAATTTTTTGATACAAAAGGAATGGAATGCCAAAATGAGGCACCCGACATAGGGCTTCTGCGAACCAATATAGAACGTTGGAAATGCCTAAATCGGTGTGTAGGTATGCAAACGGACGTGCCATCATGGTCAAAAAACCCCAAAGGATACAGTAAACCAGTCCAATCTGCCGCAATTTCGGAAAAAATAAAAAAATACTGGCTAAAAAATCCAAAAGTCCCATGATTTTCAAAAAAAAAATTGCCTGCGTTTCATTACAATTTAAAACATTGAGTGTCATCTCAATAAAACTTGCAGGGGTCGCATAATAGCCAATTGCATATAATCCGTGACACGAAAAAGTTAAAGCTATGGTAATAAAAATGAATGTATCTATTTTTTGTTCTTCCATCCATTGTACGAAAATCAAGGGTGTAGCGATTTGAAGGGCGTATTCTAAGCATTGCCCAATTTGATAAAACTGGTCTTTTTGATGCAAAAAAGCCAATATAAAAAGCCAAAACGCGCCAAAAATATTTAAAAAACGCGTTAAACGAGGCATTTTAGCTTCAAAAAAGACCATAATGCTTGTTATTAAAAAAATAGAACCAATAAATAATTGCAATCCATTGGCAAATAGATTGGCATCTATTGTATAAGCATTCCAAGTAAAACCGAGCCAAGTTGTGACGCGCCCTATTAGATTTTCATCCCAAAAAAAGGCGCGATACGGTGCGTCTCCAAACAACTGTTGATACGCCTTGCCCAGAAACATTGAAAATACAAATAGTTTTAAAATAAAATTTGTCATTACAAATTTAGG
>JAAFJT010000087.1 GCA_013298955.1 Chitinophagales bacterium | reverse complement strand
CGACCCGCAGTTTCCGCTTTGGAAAATTTTCGAAATAGGATGCTGCTGATTTTAAGGATTGGAAGGATGTTTTCGATTGAATAGCGCAAATGATCACTCAAAAAAATCCTTCCAATCCTTGAAATCATCAGTATCCTATTTCAAAAATTTCCGAAACAACAATAGGTCATCGTTAATCCAAACGATGACCTATTGTTTTAAGTCCTTAAAAATCAATCTTTTAGAAAAACGGTTTTCGATCATTTTCAGCCGTCAAATCAATCATAGCTTGCGTTTCCTCAATGGACTGTCTTAGCCCTTTCGCAATGAACTCTACAGAAGCACCATTTGTATAAAATTCTTTGGCAATCCTTACTTTTTGTCGCCATTCGGCTGCTTCCTCACCGACGATTTTTGCATTTCGGGCTTGCTCAATACTTTTTTTAGCCGCTAATTGTTTCGGGGTGAATTTGGTGACTTCAATGAGCTCCGCCGCCCGTTTAATGCCTACATTTTGGAGATTAAGGGTCGGGTTATTTGGGTTATGCATGGATTCATAGATGAAATCCATCCAATCCTTAACGGGTTGAGGTGTATTCGGGTCTCGATGATTCGGATTTAACGTTACAAACGAATGGCGATACAAGAGGCGTTCGACTTTCGACGCATTTCGAGTCGTAAAATTGGTAATCAACATTTCATCCGTGATAATGCGCCCTGTGAGGTCTTTGAGCGTGTACGGCAGGGTCATCACCAAAATCTGATACACCGTTTGGTTAATGGAATATTCTTTGGCTGATTGCTGTTGACCCGCAATCAGCATGACAAAATAGTGCAAAAAGCGGTCAAACGTGTAATCATACTGCACTTTTTGGAGTTCAATGCAAATGCGTTTATCAACGCTCTCGGCGTAAATATCCAATTCAAAATCAATATTTCCAATTTTGGGATTAAATCGTTTTTCCGTTTCAATTTTGCCGACTTGCACCTCGAATCCTAAAATGTCTTTCACAAAACATTGAAAAACCACTTTATCGGTGAATGCCTTTTTGAAAACCACTTCATTATCTAAATTGCCTAACATGGAACAACGTTTTTAAGGTGATAGAATGCGGCAAAGTTAACCCATTCAGCGATTGGGTGCGCAAAAAAGACTTTTTTTAATTTCAAAAAAAGTTCACAATTTACAACCAATTGATAATCAATAAATTACAAATAATAAATCGTAGGGACAGGTCGTGACCTGTCCGCGTGTATCGAATATTTTGTTAATAAGAAAAACATTTTTACAAACAGCATTTGACCCAACAAAAAACGGATTGGGTGGAGCCATATCAAAAACAGATTGAAGGGAAATTGTCGTTTGCAGCGCAGATTTTGGGTAAAAAAGATGCGCATTATAAGCATTTGCGCGGTTTGTACCAAGATGCGATTGCGCCTTTGGACGAATTTGAAGCAATTAGTTGGTTGGATTTCGATTATTTTTAAAACCATTTTTTAATCAAACACCGCTTGGAGGGTTTTAAAACCCTCCAAGCGGTTCCTCTAAATTTTGAATGCCATGCAATTGGTTTTAGATACACACGGAGTCGCTTTGCGGCGGCATCAAGGGAGCTTTGTCGTGATTTTGGGTGAAGAAAGTCGCTTAATCAGCCCAGATAAGATTACGAGTATTGCGGTTTTGGGAAATGCGCAATTGTCATCGGCTGCGCTGCGGCTTGCAGCAGAATCGGGCATACCGATTTTCATACATCATCCGCAAAACGGCAAAGCGGAAGTGCGGATGGACTCTATTTATTTTCAAAATTTGGCAGAAGTTCGTCGCCAACAAATTTTATTTGCTTTGGACGCAGAAGCAACTCAATGGGTTGTCTCTCTATTTCAATGCAAACAGACTTTTCAAAATGAAAATTTAGATTTTTTAGCGCGGCGGAAAATCGCTTTTGCATCCGAATTAGGACGCACTAAAACGGCAATGCAAGCCCTTTTCACCACTTTTGAAGCCTTGCAAACGCAACCTGTTGACTCGGTTCGATTATCGATCATGGGTATTGAAGGCAATATCGCACGACTCTATTGGAAAAGCCTGGCGGTTTGCTTGGCAGATGCATCCGTTTTTGAAGGGCGGAGTCGCCGACCTGCAACGGACCCGTTTAATGCCATTTTGAATTACGCTTACGGGATGCTTTACACCGTTGTTGAAAGAGCCATCTTAGCCGTCGGGCTTGACCCGCAATTAGGCTTTTTGCATGTAGATGCGTATCAAAAACCAACCTTTGTGTTTGATTTTATAGAGCCCTTTCGTCCTTGGATCGACCGAATGTGCCTTGAAGCGTTCTTAAAAAAAGAAGTCAGCGATGCCTTTTTTGAGTCTATTGCAGGAGAAGACAATGGTATTTTGTTATCCAAAGCGGGTAAAAATTGGCTGATTCCAAAATTAAATGATTATTTACAAGAACGCATTCGTTTTAATAATCATTTATTAAGTCGTCAAAACCATATTTTTAGGTGTGCGGGCGAGTTTGTCCGCCGATTGAAAACGTTTAAATTTATCAAGTAATGAATCAATCAAAACAAATGGTTTTAATCGCTTACGACATGAGCGATGATAAAAAACGCGTAAAAATAGCCGATAAATTAGTTGCAATGGGCTTGGATCGAGTCCAAAAATCGGTTTTTATAGGGTTGGCGCGTGAAAAAAAAATTGCAGCTTTTATTTGGTGGTTTCAAAAAGAAGTTTTACCTTTGTCTCTTGACAAGGATAAATTGTTAATTTTGCCTTTAAGCATCGGTCGAGTGGAATCCATGTCTCTATACGGAAACCACAACGTCGATAAAGCGTATTTGACAGGCAAATTAAACACCCTTATCATTTGAGTTGAAATGGGTCATGACTCCTGCGGAACCGCTGATTGACTCCTATTTTTTACCTTTTGGATTTAAAAGAACGTATAAATGGTTTTTCTATTTAACATAATAAATCTCTTAAACAAGTCAACACCCTCTAAACCATTGTGTTTGAATTGTTTATGTAAAGGTACGGGTAGGAGTCATGTCCAATTTTAGTGAGGACTGCGACGTTTACTGGAATACTGTTTGTTTTCCAGATTTTTGGTAGGAGTCATGTCCAATTTTAGTGAGGACTGCGACTTTGATTGATTGGTTTACTTCATCCATGGAGGTGTAGGAGTCATGTCCAATTTTAGTGAGGACTGCGACGATTTGATTGAATAGGCCATTCCCATTTTTGGGTAGGAGTCATGTCCAATTTTAGTGAGGACTGCGACAGAAGCTGTGGAGTTGTTAACTCCAAGAACATTCGTAGGAGTCATGTCCAATTTTAGTGAGGACTGCGACATGCACTTTGTATCAAACTGGTTGTATCCTGAGTAGGAGTCATGTCCAATTTTAGTGAGGACTGCGACTGAATCCCTGTGCGGCACAGCTCAAGCCCATTAGGGTAGGAGTCATGTCCAATTTTAGTGAGGACTGCGACAAAAACTGTTGCCATAATAAATCTAACGATTAGAGTAGGAGTCATGTCCAATTTTAGTGAGGACTGCGACTTTTTTTGTTTCCGCAGCCTCATTAGCAAGCCGTAACGTAGGAGTCATGTCCAATTTTAGTGAGGACTGCGACACTTCATCATCAGTTACAACATCTTCACATCCAGTAGGAGTCATGTCCAATTTTAGTGAGGACTGCGACCTTCCTCAGCGGCAGGAAAAGATTGAAAAATGTAGATAACAGTCATGTCCAATTTTAGTGAGGACTGCGACAAAGTAACTCGGTTTGAATTTCTCCAGGAGATGGTAGGAGTCATGTCCAATTTTAGTGAGGACTGCGACAATGCATGCCAATGTACGAAAAAGATGCCCCCACTGTAGGAGTCATGTCCAATTTTAGTGAGGACTGCGACAGCAATTTGGTTGGTTATCCATAAAAAACAATCCGTAGGAGTCATGTCCAATTTTAGTGAGGACTGCGACTCATTGGACGAAAGATCTCAATATCTCTTTCATTCTAACAGTCATGTCCAATTTTAGTGAGGACTGCGACGTTTTAGGGGGCTTGGGTTCCGTATTGATCATCTAACAGTCATGTCCAATTTTAGTGAGGACTGCGACAAAAATGAAACCAGCGAGGGGGGGTATCCCTACTAACAGTCATGTCCAATTTTAGTGAGGACTGCGACATGATTTCTGCATTTGTTTCTTTATCTAACTAAACTAACAGTCGCTTCCAATTTTAGTGAGGACTGCGACCAAATACTCCTGCCGACTTAAATGATAGTAGACAGCTAACAGTCATGTCCAATTTTAGTGAGGACTGCGACAAAGGGATTTCGGAATTCACGATTTCGGATTGCGGAATGATAAAGTGTTGATTCTCAATGATTTCCAATTTCAGGTCGTATCGAAAGCGAATGGAGGGTTTGAAACCCTCCATTCGCTGTTGGAGCGTTTTGATTTCAAATAATAAAATAAATTATTTGTAAAACATTGATTCTCAATGATTCCGCAATCCGAAATCTACAATCCGCAATCGGACTGCGACAAAGGGATTTCGGAATTCACGATTTCGGATTGCGGAATGATAAAGTGTTGATTATCAATGATTCCGCAATCCGAAATCTGCAATCCGAAATCGCCCGTCATGTCCAATTTTAGTGAGGACTGCGACTTAAAATTATCGTCGCTCAAAGCCTGTTTCACTAACAGTCATGTCCAATTTTAGTGAGGACTGCGACCATATACGGGACATGTTCCCATGTTGCAATATAAACTAACAGTCATGTCCAATTTTAGTGAGGACTGCGACCTCGGGATGAGCTTCTTTGTAAGCATTCACTCCAAACTAACAGTCATGTCCAATTTTAGTGAGGACTGCGACAATTGATGGTGGCGGTATCCCTCGACCCTCTTAATAGCTAACAGTCATGTCCAATTTTAGTGAGGACTGCGACGTATGCAATATAGCCAGCCGGTGTCCCCAAAGGCTAACAGTCATGTCCAATTTTAGTGAGGACTGCGACATAATACTTTAGAGACAACCAGTGTCATCTCTTTTCTAACAGTCATGTCCAATTTTAGTGAGGACTGCGACCTTCTATTATTCGGAGATGGTATTCTATACCTCTAACAGTCATGTCCAATTTTAGTGAGGACTGCGACAAAGGGATTTCGGATTGCGGAATGCGCGTAAAAAGTCGTCGAGGTTGCAACCTCGACGACTTTGTTATAAGATGTAATTAGTTAATTATCAATAATTGATACCTTTTTTGTCATTCCGTAGGAACCTTTTTTGTTCCCGATTTTGTCATTCCGCAGGAATCTTTTGTGGTTTAAAAGTTTCCTACGGAATGACAAAATCGCGCCCGTGAGGACTGCGACAAAGGGATTTCGGAATCCGCGATTTCGGATTGCGGAATCCGCGTAAAAGTCGTCGAGGTTGCAACCTCGACGACTTTGTTATAAGATGTAATTAGTTGATTACCAATAATTTATACCTTTTTTGTCATTCCATAGGAACCTTTTATGTTCCCGTTTTTGTCATTCCGCAGGAATCGTTTGCGGTTTAAAAGTTTCCTACGGAATGACAAAAACGCCCTGTGAGGACTGCGACAAAGGGATTTCGGAATCCGCGATTTCGGATTGAGGAATGCGCCTAAAAGTCGTCGAGGTTGCAACCTCGACGACTTTGTTGCAATGTGTAATTGATTGATTATCAATAATTTACACTTTTTTGTCATTCCGTAGGAACCTTTTGCGTTCTTGTTTTTGTCATTCCGCAGGAATCTTTTGTGGTTTAAAAGTTTCCTACGGAATGACAAAAACGCCCTGTGAGGACTGCGACAAAGGGATTTTGGAATCCGCGATTTCGGATTGCGGAATAATAAAGTGTTGATTCTCAATGATTTCCAATTTGAGGTCGTATCGAAAGCGAATGGAGGGTTTCAAACCCTCCATTCGCTGTTGGAGCGTTTTGATTTCAAATAATAAAATAAATTATTTGTAAAACATTGATTATCAATGAATCCGCAATCCGAAATCTACAATCCGCAATCGCCCGTCATGTCCAATTTTAGTGAGGACTGCGACTCAAGCAAAAAGGTCATCATTGTTTAAATGATGACCTTTTGTTGTTTATGGAATCAATTGTAAATGAATCCTTTATAAAAAATTATAAAACTAAAGTTGAGCGTTTCTCAACGCTTGGATTTCGCTTACCGTTAATCCTGTAATTTTTGAAATAAAAGCATCCGATGCGCCTTCTAAAAGAGCATTTGTTGCAATTTCAACATCTCTTTCTTTTTGGGCGGCTTCTTTGTAAGCAATTTTCGCACTTTCGGCGGCATGGCGATTTTTACTTTCGGTTCGTTCTTTAGGCGTAAGGTGTTCAAAATCAATGAGTTCCGACACTTTTTTGACCCCATGATTCTTCAAATTGATCGCTGGATTTTCAGGATTTTTGATGGATTCCTTCACTAAATTGAGCCAATCTTTATAAGCTTCAGGCGTAGCGGCTTTGATGTAATGATGATTTAAAAAAATCAATTTATGTCCAAAAACGTCCACCTCCTTTCCATACATATCAAACAAATTGCTATGATGAAAGAGGACATCTTTTTCAATCGCATTTCCGTTGCGTTCCTTGGCAACGTACTTCCCCGTACACACGACAATGGTGTAAACGACCTTCGTTGCTTTATATTCTTTGGAACTGCGCTGCAATTCGGCAATTGCCATGTTGTGATACAACAAAAAGCGGTCAAAGTTGTAATCATAATCCACTTTTTGGATTTCTACAATGACTCGTTTATCTTTGCTTTGCGCAAAAATATCATATTTGAAATCAATATACGAGATTTTCATCGGGAATCGCTTTTCCGTTTCGACTTTATCGGGGATAAAAGTCACGCCAAACAAATCTTTGACTAAGCATTGCAAGACGAATTTATCGGTGAATGCTTTCTTAAAAATAACGTCATTATCTAAGTTTCCCAGCATGATTTAAATGATTTTAATGGAACGTTCCTGCAAAGATACCTTTTTTTTTGTTAAAAACAAAAAAAAGAAGCGATTTTGGATTGCGAAATGATAAAGCATTGATTAGTAATTATTTATACCTTTTTTGTCCTTCCGAAGGAATCCTTTGTGGTTTAAAAGTTTCCTACGGAATGACAAAATCGCGCCCGTGAGGATTGCGACAAAGGGATTTCGGAATTCACGATTTCGGATTGCACGTGAAAAGTCGTCGAGGTTGCAACCTCAATGGCTTTGTTATAAGATGTAATTAATTGATTATCAATAATTTATACCTTTTTTATCATTCCGTAGGAACCTTTTGCGTTCTTGTTTTTGTCATTCCGCAGGAATCTTTTGTGGTTTAAAAGTTTCCTCTTATATAACTAAAAACAGTTCGTTCAAAATTTCGTAAATTTGAAAAATTTACGAAATTTGTGGCGTAAGTTATTCCGCACGATGTTGGAGCATAGCTCCCGTTAACTACGGAATGACAAAAACGCGCCGTGAGGATTGCGACAAAGGGATTTCGGAATCCTTGATTTCGGATTGTTTTGTTGAAATCGCAGCCAACTTTGCGAAAGTTTTTCAGAAAAATTTATCTTTTTTCTGCTTTTTTAGGGATCAATTTTGCCTTCAAAATTTGCACTTTTATTCTGTGGGTAATGTATAGTCCATAATACTCCGTTAGAGGGTGGTGCGACTGAAATCGTTGCAAAAAAAAACGGCACGCCAAAACCATTTCGCTAAAAGAACTTTCCGAAATGAGAACGATTAGTGATTTCCTTGAAATGAAAAGTGCGGAACGCGTTTATTTAGTAGGGGTGTTGGCTCAATTGCGTCAAACGTCTATTACGGAAGTTGCCAAACAATTAAATCTAAAAAAATGCTATGGCGTTAGTTGCATTTGGGACTCATCCCAGAGTGCGATGAAATAATTGTTAGCTTCAAAAAAACACACAAAATCCTTTTACAACTATTTTGCGTTTTGAATGTGCTAAAATTAGTTTTAGGGCGCACGCAGAACTAAAAACGCGGCAATTTTATATTTTTTATGCTGAGTGCCTTTAATTTAAATGTTGATAATCAATGAATTAGCTCTACTTACACCGAAATCAAGGTTACTGATTTCGGTGTAAGTAAATAAAGCACTAAATAACCCTGCAAGCGGCTAAAATAAAAATTATTCTATCATATCTGAAAATCCAATAATCATATCAAGATGCTCTCGCAATTTCAAAACATGAAGTTTATCATTACTATCTTTACCACCCAATACAAGCATAGGTACGTATCCGTAACATTCATCATATTTTGGAATGCCTAAACGATTTATAGTTTCGAGATATGGAAGTGCATCCAACTCACTAATTAAAAAATCTTCATCTGTTAAGAATTTGTTGAAGAAAATATCAATATCAAATCCAACAATATCTGAATAACCTCGACGATAATTAATTAATTTCACACAATTCCCCTCCCATACTAACACATCCGCTAAAGCTGTTACAGCAAAAGGGATGAAAGGCTCAATTTCTATTTCACAAGAAACTTCAATACTATCCATATAATCTTCTGGATTAATCATCTTTAAATAACCATCCATAAAAACACCAAATCCATAAGTTGTCCAGAATAATTGCAATTGTTCTGGTAATTCATAGCTGTTTATTATCTCTATTGATGGGTTTTCCACAATCTCGAAATTGGGATATTTTTTAAAAAAATTTACAAAATCTAACATATGTATTATTATTGAAATTAAGGGCAAATACCCGTATTTTTGCACTTTGTACAAGGATTGTCTGAACTTGGCTTACTATTACATCCTGCAGCACCCATGTTTATACTTACTTTAGCATTTGGATTTTTTGCTGCTGCATTTTTTGCTGCTGCTTCAAAATCTTGAATATTCTTCTGTCGAGTTTTGCTTCCCCATTGACCACCTAATGAACGATTAACACCTGCATCACCTAAGCGAGTTATTTTGTTAATACGCCCACCTGCAACACCATCTGTTCTATGCAATGCATCTCTTCCTTTCATTTTTTTATCGACTTCCGCTTGAGGAGATGCCACTCCTGCTCTTTCGTATAATGCAGTCAATTTTTTTTCTGCTCTTGCACGATGCTTTTTACGCGCAGCATTACTAATGGTTGATTTATTAGCTTTATCATTAACATAAGCCTGTCTATTATCTAACCATTCTTTAACTGTAAATTGATTTAGCCCATCTTCTTGCATTTTCAATTGTCGACAAAACTCTTTTGCACAATGCTTTTTCTTTCTCTTGAAAGATTTTACATCAAAGATCACTTTCTCATTTTCATTCTTGACAATTCCTGCTGTTCCACCACCCGATTTTTTCTTTTGATTTTCATCAACAGTATTTAATTTTTTAGACTTTTTTTTCTTTTTGCGTTCTGGCAACTCAACATTTTCTAAAACGGATATTCCTAAATCTGCTCCTGTTTTCAAACTGGGGTCAAAAGCAAAATCGCCTGCTGCTTTAGTCACTAAACTCGTTCTATTAGCAACATCTCGCACTTTGCCTGCTGCATTCTGCACGATTCTTGCTTCTTTTTTGATAACCCCAGCGACTTTTGATGCTCTATAAGTATGTGCAGACCATGCTAACATTGCAACACCTGCTCCAGCACCTACACCAGTTAAAATACAAACTACTCCTGCAACAGCTAACACTCCTGATGCTATTTTTAATCCAAGTTCGACATTTTCTGCAATATCTCCTATTTCGCCTGCTGCATCTTCAATTTCGCCTGCAATCTCTGCAATACCTTGAGCAATTGCTGAGACATTCCACAGTAATGAAGCAATACTGGAAAAACGCGGCAACGTAAACATGATTTCAATCTTCCCACTCAAAGCACATTGCATCGTCGAGTCTTCCAACAACGGTCGCCCAAAAGCAACATATATATTGTCACTGCATACGCCTTGCCACATCGTTGGAATCGGCATACAAGGTGGGCAATATTTTGTTACCGTACATAATCCAAAACTGGGGATATTGAGCATGGGAACGATGTCCAATTCTGTTGCCATTTGTTCCCCATACAATAAGACCCTTTTAGGAGTTACATTGAATTTTGGAAACATCGTACCTTTACTGCACCGCAAAAATACACCATTTGGAACAAATTTTTTGCCACTGCCCATTATTTTTTCGGTGTTTGAAGGATGAGTGAATAACCGATTTCATTCCAATACACATTAGGGACTTCAAAACTCAAATATTGTTTTGCTTCCGAAAGCCAACCATCCGATTGTCGAAAAAGATATTTTTCTTCCACAATGACTTCTGGAATGGGCTCTAAATTAAACGTATTCGTCACATCCTTCATTAAGCGTTTGAAAACATCATAATTGAAAGCGGATTCATTTAACGTGCCGTCCGCCGCAATATACCAATACGCCACATGATTGTTCAAAATCACGAAAACTTCAGCATCTATCGTTAGTGGCAAAGGGATATCCGCAATAAAATTAGGAATGATTCGATTGCGTTCAAATTCGTTTGGAGATGGGTCGAAACCATTCATGCCTGAAAATAGAACCCCATAAATCCCTTTATGACGCATGGATTCAACTAATGCCGATTCGCCTAATTCAAGGCTTTGGCTAAAAGCGGCTACAAATGCCCCTAATTCGGGACTATTCCCAAAAGACGCATACAGATTGTCTTGAACCCTTTTCCAGCGATTGGGTAAGTCGTCATAATTGACAATGCGCTGAATATTGCCTAAAATATCACATTCAAAAATGAGCTGTTTATTCAATTCGTGAAGATGTTCTATGAATTTCGATGCGCCATCTTCTGCCGTTTGTTCAAAACTCAGCAATTCAATTCTAATTAAATCACTTTCAGCTGATTGGTCTAATAAGGTTTTTTTGAAAACGGTGTGTGTTTCGTTTTCAACATCGGTGTCACCTAACCGCAAATGCGTACGTGTGACCATTTCGTAAATTTCGCTTTTACCGATACCTTGTAGCCTGAGCATACGAATGATTTTTTGAATTTTTAAAAAAAAGTGAATATTAAAACGTATAAATAATTGATAATCAATTATTTGAAAAACAAACTATCTGTTTCCTACAGGAATCGCTAATGGAAAAATATTTTGAGTTTCTGAATCCAACTCACTATCAGGAAAATGAAACGCTTCTTTTCGACCTAAAATGACATATCCTTTGATTTCAACTTTGACTAAAACAATCGCTGTATTTTCGGTACTAATCGGTTCTCGAAGGTCAATAATCACATCATCAATTTTTAAACGCGGTTCATATTCCATGAGTAAATATTTTAAATTTTTCCGAACTGCTTCTCTTAATTCAACTCGCCACTTTTTCTCACCGTTTTTTTGAGGTGGTGTAGCGTATTGAAATTTGTTTAAAACGCTCCCAAATACCAAGTCAAAACCATATTCTAAAGGCATCGTCTTTAAAATCAATCGAATATTTTGACGTACCGAGACGCGAATATCAACTTGTTCTGCTCGTTTGCCTTGCATGAGCAGTCCTGCTTTCAAAGGTAATGCGTAATAATTCATTATGATAAATTATAATATTTTAAGAATTAAGTTTCACGGTTGCACCCGAAATACTCACGCCGCTTGTACCATTTATTGCTGTTTTGCCGCCCTCAATAGAGACTCCTGATTCTCCATTGATACCAACATTCTTTGCTGTAATTGCAGTTGTCTCGCCACCATTAATGACTGCGGTATTATTTTGCAACACAATATGCTCATCTTGCATGCCTTTAATCACAATTTTCTTTGCAATAATCGTTACTTCGCCATTCTCTCCTGCATCAATTGTAATTTTCCCTTCTTTGCCTGTTGACAAACGGATGGAACTCCCTGCTGAAATATTAACCGAAGTACCTGCATTAATCGAAATGCTTTTCGGCGAATGCAATTTGATACTTTCGGATTTGGCTTTATCATTGAACAAAATCGAATTTTGTCCCCGCGTTTTGATGCCTTTGAGGTCATTTTGCGGGTGATGATGTTCGGGTTTCGCCTCATTGTGGTACATGCCTGTCAAAACAAAAGGTTTTTCAGGATGTTGCTGTTCAAACGAAACTAACACTTGGTCTCCCACTTCTGGTAGAAAATAGAGCCCTTTATTGCCTCCCGTGTAAGGCGATGCAACCCGAATCCAAGGTAAATCTGCTTCCGTAGCGTTTTTTTGCCAACCCAATTTGACTTTGATGCGCCCTAATTTTTTATCATCATCCACTTTGACCACTTCACCGACTTGATTTTCACAAAAAGGCGGGTCTGTAGCATGTGTAAAGTTTGGTACGGTGACTTCAACTGGAATCGCTTCAAAATGATTGGTGTAATTGCCGCCGTGCGAAACCTCATGGGTCACATTGATAATCCGATACATGCCATATTCTTCTTCAAACCAATCCGTATCATCAATATAAATCGTCGAGCCAACCCGCAATTTGGGATTGCGACTCGAACCACTCAGTTGAATCATATCATTGACATGCGCCTTTTCGCGGCGTTCTACCATATTCGTCAATTCGTCCGCATCGATTGTTTGGTGAATGTATAATTCGGGATTGTTTGGAAAAATCGTACTTGCTGAATTGTCCATAATCGTTTGCGCTAAATCACTCGAACCTGCATCGCTTCCAAAATCAGCTTCCTCTTCCAACGGTTCATGTTCGCGGTAATCGTAACCCAATAATTTGAAACCACTTGGTACCGCTTTCACTACACAACTCAAATGCAGCAAATCCGACGCATAACTCAATGAAATCGCATCCGATTCGGCAGGTATATCCACAAAATGCAATTTTTGACCATCATAATACAACCATTCCCCATATCGCGCCGCCAAACGACCCAAAAAATTCCAATCCGATTCTTTATACTGAACGATATAAGGTAACGTATCGCTAAATCCAGGTTCAATATGATTGCCACTTGAAAAAGTGCTGCCGTATGCCCCCATAATTTCATTAGCAATTTCTTCCAACGTTTTTTCGGCAAAAGACCGTACATGTGGACCCGAATCCAAAGCAACAGTCGGGCTTTTGCCTCGAATCACGATTTGATTGCCTGCATAATGCCGATGTAACGCAACACCCGTGACAAAACCTTCAAACGTTTGAACTAATTGAGGCAATAAATCATAACGATTTTCTTCTACTTTGTCAATTTCAACCGATAATTTTTTACCAACCCATTCCGCAGCACGCGCATTCAACGCACCTGACGTTAAATTCAAATCGATGCTAATATCGCAGGAGTGGTGTCCTCCAACCAATTGCCGAAGCGATAGTTGCGAAAAACGGGTCGAAAAATCGAAGGCTGAACCATCTATTTTGATAATAGCGCGAATTTTCACGAATAATTGTTATTTAAAAAAAGTTGATAATCCTATTGTTATAAAAAAATTAGGGTTTAACCTAATGGAATGCCAGCCAATTTTGCGCCTTGCCGTATGAAGGCATCTGCATTTTTAGATTCACTTAAAAACTGTTCATATCGCCTCAACGCTTCTTGAGGATTGTTTTCGCCCCAATGACTATTTCGATAAAGGTTTATAGAGTTTACAACAGCTCCACCCATACTAATACAATCTTTAGGGTCTTGATAATATTTTTTTGAACCACTATAATCACCTGTTAGGTCTGAATTGGAAGGGTTATAATCACCTCCGATGCCCCCATGAGAGGTTTTAAATCGTTTGGCAACATAACTACCGTCACTCGTCAGATTGGTATTCCCAAAAGTATCCCGCGAGTGGGTTGATGGATCCCGCATCGCATGATAGGTCAATCCCACATTTCTAATTTTCCCACCTGTTATTTGTGTGGAACGGTCAACCGAATCGTACAAACCCATAAAACAGGCGCGTTTAGGTAATTTTGCCGCAAAATCAGCTACCATAGCAGCTCCTCTACTGTGTCCAACTAAACAAAATTCGATTTGCTCTCTAATGAATTTATTAAACAAATTTTGTTCATAAGCGTCTTTTGCAATAAGATTTAACAAAGACTCTCTACCCAACTCACTGATGCCCAAAAGGTTCGGCGATTTTCCTTCTATTTTTTTCAGTGGTGGCGGTTTGTATGGTGGTTGAGTAGCAAGATAAGCAACTTTGATATCTGCCATACGACGATTGAGCCATACTTGCACGTCATCTAAAATATCTGTTACATTCATGCCTGCAGAATCGGGTCCATGTCGAAATTTTTTATTTGCTGCATCCGTCTTAAAATCTTCATAAAAACGCCAAGTCCAACTATTTTTTTTCTTAATATCAAACCACTCTTTTGAACCCGTACCATCAATGGCAATTAGAATATAAGTAGGCATTTTACGATTAAAAAATTGATTAACAATGAATTGTAATTTGCAGCAAGTAATAAAACTTGCTGCAAATGTTGTTTTACAAAAAAATCATCGCCTTTACATCACCTACGACATATCCGATTCAGGCCATTTCATTACAAATTTCGCTTGGTCAGAGCCGCCTTCTTTCACCACAATCTTTTCAGCCGTGATGTGAAATAATTCGTCTGTGTTGTAGCCAGTTGAAACGGAGTTGAAAAATTCACGATAAAAAATCACGTAACCATTGTCAAAATCAATTTGTTTGAACAATTGTTGTTGGTCGTGGTCGCGGAAAATTTTAATCGTACCGGGTTTCGGCTTATCTTGCGTCCCCATCCAATTGATAATTTTGCCCTTCATCTCCTTTTCATCGGAGCGAATTTTCATAATTATCATCCCATTGCGGACGACTTTAGTAGGTTGCCCTTTTTCAGGGTCGATGCTGCGGGAAAAGGAATATTCCAATTCGATGATTTGAGCCTTCGCGCCGTCCAATTCAAAGGTCGCGGTATGTGCTGCTGTTGACATGCTGTTATGTCGTTTAAAAAGTGAAAAAAAAAATTTAAAAATTGGGTTTTGATTCAAATAAAGCAATGCCTTAATGTACCACAAACCTTTATCAATCGATAACAATTGAATGTGTATTTAGTTGAGCATCAGGATTTTAGCCACTTTATCGCGGCTAAAAATCCTAATGCCATTGAATCTTAAAAAGTTTGAAATAATTCTGGTTGCATCTTATTGCCGCCTGCTTCTAATGTTGAATGTTTAAATCTGATAGTGAAATAACTAAGTTGCGTCCTACTCTGCTTCCGAATTGGCATTGCCTTTTTCAGCGTTCAGCGCATAAACAAAAGTACGCACCGCCCACAACGGTTGAATCCCAATTTTGACATCAATTCTATCAGGCTGTCTTGGATTCCATGCAAACTCATTGACGCGCCCTTTTGTAATGATTTTTTGTTCTGCCAAGACATCCAAAAACTCTTGAATCGTGTCTCGAATCCGATTTGAAGTCGTTCTATCCAATTGTTGATGCGTCACTTTGCCCAAAAAATGGCGTAACACTCGATTCACATAATCAAAAACCCGAACCACTGCATATCGTTTCAACCCATATTCGCCGCCATTGAAAGCCGTACACGC
>JAAFJT010000088.1 GCA_013298955.1 Chitinophagales bacterium | reverse complement strand
AATGCAACTTTTTTTAGCATTTAATTTAATTAAACACAAAGTGTTTTATATTAAAAACAGCCTTTTGACTCTTATTGATAATCAATCTTTTACAAGTAACTCTTTTTTTTAATCCAGTAATATAGGGTTTCAAACCCTCCAAACGGTGTATTTAAAGTGTATTTTATTGATAATCAATGCTTTAATAACAAAAAATAAAACTTACAGCACTTTCCACTTTGGAAAATGCCGATACAATTGGAACGCGGACGACGCGGATTGGGCGGATTTTCACGGATTCTTTTATTTTTATACAAAATTTTATTTTAATGCTTTTTCAAAATAAAAATAAAATTCAATCGGAAAAAATCCGCGCAAATCCGCCCAATCTGCGTCATCCGCGTTCCAATTGTATCCTAACTTTCCAAAACGGAAATTGCTGTAAAACTTATTGATTGTTTCGCAACTTGCATCCCCTTTTTTTGTTACAACAATCATTAAAATCATAACCAAACCATTAAACCATGAAAAGGCGTTCCTTTATAAAAATTTTACCTGCTAACTTATTGATAATCAAAAGTTTAGCAAGTTGCCAGAAACCTTATTTAAAAAACCTTAATTCGTCAAAAAATATGGCTTTTGAATTACCCGTGCTTCCTTATGCTGTTACAGCGTTAGAGCCTCATGTGGATGCCAAAACGATGGAAATCCATCATGGCAAACATCACAATGCGTATGTCACCAATCTAAATGTGGCAGTGAAAGCTGACCCGAAAGCGGCAGGCAAAACATTGGATGATTTAGTTAAAAATATTTCAAAATACGCACCTGCGGTACGTAACAATGGCGGTGGACATTGGAATCACTCTATGTTTTGGAATATTATGTCTCCGAAAGGCGGCGGTGCGCCTAAAGGCGAGATTGCTTTTGCGATTAATGGCGCGTTTGGCAGTTATGACAATTTTAAAACGCAATTTGCAGCAGCAGCGGCAACTCGATTTGGGTCTGGTTGGGCATGGTTGAGTGTGGATGCGAGCAAAAATTTGTTCATCAGCTCTACGCCGAATCAAGATAATCCTTTGATGGATGTGGCGGAGAAAAAAGGCACGCCCGTTTTAGGATTGGATGTTTGGGAACATGCGTATTATTTGCATTATCAAAATCGTCGCCCTGATTACGTAACGGCATTTTTCAACCTTATCAATTGGGATGAAGTCAATGTGCGTTTCAAAGCGGCGATTGCTTAACACATAGTTCACATAGGAGGCATAGTTCACATAGTATGCATAGGATGTATCGTTCACATAGGATGCATAGGATGTATCGTTCACATAGGATGTATAGGATGTATCGTTCACATAGGATGTATAGGATGTATAGTTCACATAGGATGCATAGTTCACATAGGATGCATAGAGTTTTACTCTATGTGTCCTATGCATCCTATGTGAACTATGTGTTTCAAAAATTACGCAATTCGAGTTTTAAATATTCATTTAAAACATCGCGTTTAAAATTAAAAATCTGTTCAATCGCATTAAAAAAATCCTCATCTGATTTGCCCGCCGTAAATAAGGTGCGCAAACCGTCTATGCCTTTTCGCGTTTCGGTCAATTGGCAAATCAAACCGCCCAGATGATACATCATATTTGTTTTTTCTCCAATGCGTTCTCCTGCAAACATCATTTTCACTAAATCTTTCTCAGGATTTTTCTCCATAAAAAGTTTAATTTCATGTAAATGCCATTCCAATGGAAAACCTTGTGACCCGCCAATCACAGAGGCATAACCTTCATAAAAAACATCATGTATCTTATCTCCATACAATTTTCCAAGATAATTTTGCGCCACAGCTCGTGGATAACCTTCTGAATTGTTCACCGAATAAATCGCACTCCAAGCAGGTTCACAATGTCCATCCAATGTTTTTTCATACATTTCATTGCAATAATCAAAACCCCGCAAACGATACATTTCCGCAGGATTGGAACACACAAAGAATTGCAATGAATCAGGTTGTACATTAAATTTTTTTGCCATAACTTGATTCAATTGTTCTGTTTTAATGCCGCCATCTGAATCGAAACCATGTTTGCAATTATAAAAAAAACGCGTATAACCAGTTGTATTGGTAGCCCAATCCAATATTTCTTCCGACATCGCTCGTTTAAAACGAAACTCCGTACCTCTTTTAACCGCTAAAATATTGTAAATCATACGCAAAGACGCAAAACCATTTTCTTCCTGTCCCATAAAACTTAATTTTAATCGGTACGTCAACGGTTCTGATTTTATTTTTTCGATGAATTGAATCGTAGGTAAAAAATGTTGTGATTTGCCTTTTCGAGTGCTTTTTTCAACATTGAAAATATCGCCATAAGCCCATAAATTGTATTTGCGCATATCTTCCTCCTCCCAAAAAGTGTTGTTTTTAATATCATAATTTTTAGTCAAGAATAAATGATTTAAATCACGCCATAAACTTTCTCGATTCGGGTCATTTTCTAAGAAATGATGGCTTGCAGGACTGATATAAAAAGTGGAAAAGCGGGCTAATTCTGCATCTGCGGAGGTAACAGGCTCTTTGGTCGAGAGTTGAGCAGTACTTTTTGAAGTGAAACAAAGTGTTGTGCATAAAACGACGCAAGTAGTCACTTTTGTGAATTTTGGTATCAAAATCATTGTAGGCATATTTTTTTTTAAAATCCGTTGAAAAACAGTTTCAAAATTAGAAAAAAAGTATTTAACAAAAAAATTTTTTGGCATTTAATCTCTATTTTGAACCAAAATTCACTGATTTTAAAAAACAAAGGCTGTCTTTTAAGGACAGCCTTTGTTTTTTAGCGTATAACTTGCGGCAAGTTTAAACTTACCGCAAGTTGTTGATACCCCAAATTTAAAACCGACGCGGTGGTCTTCTATCGCCACCTCTATCATTATCGCGGTTACGATTGTTATCTCTGCCGCCATCGAAATCGCGCGGCGGTCTGCGGTCGCCACTGCCTTGATTATCATCGCCGCCTGCTCCTTTTGCAGGTTGAGGCAACAAAATCTTCCGTGATAAACGCAATTTACCCGTTTTTTTGTCAATATCAATGATTTTGAAACGCACTTCATCGCCTTCTTTAAATTCGTCTTCGACATTATCGATGCGACTCCATGACATTTCACTCACATGCAACAAACCGCTTTTGCTCTTGAAACCTAAAAAGACACCATAAGGCATCACCGATTCCACAATGCCCACTTCTACATCGCCCACTTGCGGCATATAAACAATTCGACCAATGCGTGCCAAAGCTGCATCAATACTTACTTTATCCGAAGCAAAAACTGAAATTTGACCTTTCCCGTCAATTTCTTCAATATTAATCGTCGTACCTGTTTCGCGCTGCATTTCTTGAATGATTTTACCGCCAGGACCGATGATCGCGCCGATAAATTCTTTATCAATGATGACAACGGCAACACGCGGTGCATGTGGTTTCAAATCATCCGCAGGTTTAGAAATCGTCTTATTCATTTCATTTAAAATATGAAGACGACCTTCTTTGGCTTGCAACAACGCTTTTTCCAACATTTCGTAGGGCAGACCATTGATTTTGATGTCCATTTGGCAACCACAAATCCCTTTTTCCGTACCCGTTACTTTGAAATCCATATCGCCCAAAGCATCTTCATCCCCCAAAATATCGGATAAAATCGCTGTTTTGCCATTTTCGGCAATCATACCCATTGCAATTCCCGCTACATGGCACGGAATCTGAATCCCGCCATCCATCAACGCCAAAGAACCGGCACAAACGGTTGCCATGGAAGACGAACCATTGGATTCCAAAATATCCGAAACCAACCGAATCGTATAAGCATTCGTAGGCAAAATTTTCCGCAAAGAACGCGCCGCTAAATTCGCATGCCCGACTTCTCTACGTGCCGGAGCGCGTTGTGGTTTTACTTCACCCACTGAAAAACCGGGAAAATTATAATGTAAGATGAACTTCTCAAACGACATTTCCATCGCGGTATCATTCATCATCTCGTCTAATTTCGTTCCGAGCGTCAAAGAAATCAACGCTTGAGTCTCTCCGCGATTGAAAATCGCAGAACCATGTGCCGAAGGCAAAAACTCAATTTCAGACCAAATCGGACGCACTTCTGTCAAATGGCGACCATCTAAACGCGCACCATCATTCAACACCACCAAACGAATGACGTTTTTCTTAACTTTATCGAAATAATCTTTTGCAAAACGGGCATTTTTGGTCATAAATTCTTCACCAAATGCTGCAACGAGTGCTTCTGTTACGGTTTTGCTGATTGCCTTGAAAGCATTTTTGCGGTCATTTTTGGCAGACGCACTCAATGCTACGGTTCTGATGGGTTCAGATGCCAATGCTTTGATACGCGCTTCCAATTCTGGATGGCTTGGCAATTCAGGCATCACTCTTTTTTCAGGGTTGCCAACCAATTTCGCCAACGTTAATTGTGCTTGAATCTGAACTTTTATCGCTTCATGTCCGACTTTGATGGCTTCTACTAAATCTTTTTCAGCACATTCATTCGCTTCCCCTTCTACCATCGTCACATCTTGCATCGTTGCACCAACAATAATATTAATATCCGCTTTTGCAACTTCTGAACGCGTCGGATTGACTTTGAAAACACCTTCTATCCGTGCTACGCGCACTTCTGAAATGGGACCATTGAATGGAATATTGGAAACCGCCAAAGCCGAAGACGCTGCTAATGCAACCAACGCATCAGGCAACGTTTCTTTTTCACCAGAAATCAAATTAACAATAATTTGAGTGTCATTTCGGTAATTCTCTGGAAAAAGGGGGCGAATCGCCCGATCCACCAACCGAGAAACGATGACTTCATAATCCGACAATTTGGTTTCTCGACGGAAAAAATTGCCGGGAATGCGTCCTGCTGAAGCAAATTTTTCTTGATAATCCACTGAAAGTGGAAAAAAATCTTGGTCGGGTCTTGCCTCTGGCGAAGCCGTGACAACGCCCAATAACATGGTTTTGCCCATGCGCACCAAAACAGAACCATCTGCTTGAGTCGCTAATTTGCCTGTTTCGATAGTCACTTCTCGACCATCAGGCAAATGAAAAGAAGTACTGATAGGAATTTGCTTTCCCATTGCTTTAATCACTTTTGCATATCGTCCGCCGAACCCAAAACAGTCTGAAAAAGCCGTTGGAAACGATATTTTTTTAAGAAAATGCTTCGACAATGCCTTACCTTAATGCAGCTGAAAATGATAACTCCTTTTAAGGACAACCAACTTAATTACAACACAACTTGTTTGTACCGAAAGGACTATCGCAAGGTGTTTCTGTTCGAGTTGAAACTATCGGTTTGTATGGGCGTATGTGTTATCATTTGTCGCAGTAAGGCAACGACGATTTTAAATCCATAACAGATTGAAAATCAACCGTCTTGGAGTCAGATTGGGAAAGAATTTTGGAATCAAAACGCTTTTCATACGGGTTAAAAAAAGCCAATGATTTTAAATTTGAGATTACCCTCTCTCTGTTTGCCGCTCCCGTTGACTATTTTCGCTTTTTTCGAGCAGAAAAGAATCCATTCTTGAATTCTTCCCTGCTTGAAAAGACCAAATGCGTACTATCTTACTTACGGATATTTAATTTCGCAATCAATTCACGATAAGTTGCAATATTTTTGTTTTGCAAATACGTTAAAAGACGCTTCCGCTTGCCTACAAGCGTCAACAATTGCCGACGACAAGCATGGTCTTTTTTATTGGTTTGCAAATGTTCGGACAATTTCTCGATTCTGAATGTGAAAAGAGCAACTTGACCTTGTGTATCGCCTGTATTCGTTGGGCTACCTGCGTACGTGTTGAAGATTTCTTCAACTTTTTCTTTTGGAAGATAAACTGGCATTGTAATTTTAAAATTTTACCAATGTGGATTACGAAAATCTTTTTTAGCAGGGCAAAGGTAGCTTTTTTCAACAAAGTTTCTACATTTATTAAAAAAAAATGTAGAAAAACTTGTTTTTTACACCGAATTTTTAAAGTCATGTCTATATGAAACATTTTTTATCTAATACGAAGTTATTTAAAACGCAAGCGTTTATCAATGGGGTTTGGTTAGATGCTGATAGTGGCAAAACGATGTCTGTGACCAATCCGTTTGATAATGCGTTGATTACCAATGTTCCAGATATGGGACAGGTGGAAACAAAACGGGCTATTGAGGCTGCACATCAGGCATTTTCATCCTGGAAAAAAACAACGGTGACGGAACGCGCTCGATTGTTAAAACAATTATTCCAGTTATTGATGGAAAATCAAACGGATTTGGCGCAGTTGCTCACGCAAGAACAAGGCAAACCGTTGGCAGAGGCAAAAGGCGAAATTGCTTATGGTGCGTCTTATATGGAGTGGTTTGCGGAAGAAGCGCGTCGAAATTACGGCGATACGATACCCGGACAGGATGCGGATAAGCGGATTTTGGTCATCAAGCAACCGATTGGAGTGGTGGGCATTATAACGCCTTGGAATTTTCCCAATGCAATGTTAGCGCGGAAAATGGCGGCGGCATTGGCGGCAGGTTGCACAATGGTTATCAAACCTGCGGAAGCGACACCGTTGTCGGCTCTGGCATTGGTTGCGTTAGCCGAGCAAGCTGGATTTCCGAAAGGCGTTATCAATATTATTACGACCTCTACGCCTGCGGTGGTTGGTAATGAATTGACTTCCAATGGTTTAGTGCGCAAAATTTCTTTTACGGGTTCTACGCCTGTTGGCAAATGGTTGATGCAGCAATCGGGTCAAACGCTTAAAAAATTGTCACTTGAATTAGGCGGTAATGCCCCGTTCATCGTTTTTGACGATGCCGATTTGGATGCAGCTGTTGCGGGTGCGATGATTTCCAAATATCGAAATGCAGGACAAACCTGTGTTTGTGCGAATCGAATTTATGTACAAAGTACTGTTTATCAAGCCTTTGTAACAAAATTAACGCAAGCCGTCAACGCTTTGAAAGTAGGAAATGGTTTAGAAAATGGGATTGTAGTGGGTCCGTTGATTGACCAAAAAGCCTTTGACAAAGTGGATAGACTGGTAAAGGATGCCGTAGCAAAAGGCGCGACGATTCTAACAGGGGGCAAAAAACATGCTTTGGGCGGCACTTTTTACGAACCAACGATTTTAAGCAATGCAACCAAACAAATGGATTTGACCCAAGAAGAAATTTTTGGACCCGTTGCGCCGATTTACCGTTTTGAGACGGAATCAGAAGTCATTCAAAAAGCCAATGATACGCCTTTTGGATTGGCGGCGTATTTTTATGGACAACATATCGGTCGGATATTCCGTGTTGCGGAAGCGTTGGAATATGGCATGGTTGGCATTAATACAGGTTTGATTTCAACGACAATGGCTCCTTTTGGTGGTGTGAAGGAAAGTGGCTTTGGACGGGAAGGTTCTAAATACGGGATGGATGATTATTTGGAAATGAAATATATGTGTTTTGGTGGAATATGATAAAAAGTACATTGGTCAAACAAAATTTGCAATTATGTTGTCACAAAATATTTAAAATTACAATTGTGTTGTTACAAAATATTATGTTGCTTTATTGCAACAAAATGAAGAAAAAATCGTTTATTGTCTTGACAACACCTTAAAATGCGTGTACATTTGCGCCCAGATTGAAATATTGTTTTGAATATTATTTTTGTTTACATAATACCATCCATTTATTTTTTACCAATTAAAATCATCAATTATGAAAAATTACAGCAGAACAACAGGTTTAAACCTGCAACAATTTATCAGTCATTTTGAGGAACTTCCCAAAAGAGAAAAAGATTCGATTTTGGCAACCCTCAAAGCTACTATGGATAAGAAAAAACCGAACCAAATGGCAGATGTAAAACCACTTCGCAGAGAAGTGGCATATGAGCCTTTTGATAGTTTTGTAATTATCTAATTTTCAACCACTTAGAAGTTTGTTTAAAAACCCAAAAATGGGGCATATCGGTTCATCCTTGTATGCCCCATTTTTGGGTTTGGTACATCATTGTATTCTTAAAATCATCGCTCCATTTGCCCTATTTCAAATCATTTGTGTATGGATTCTACTATAATATTCGATATTCAGCATGCTTTGCGTACGAATGACTCGAATTTAGCCTTTGAAATTCTTGAACATTTGCTCTTGCCTGCGCCTTTTGACGCTGAGTTTGCTTCGATGCAGCAAACGTATATAACATTGCCATTACATGATAAATCTTTTTCTATATGGAGCATTTTATCTGCGTTTGTGCATAAAATGGCGCAACAATATTACAAATATGACGATTTAGATACGATTGGCGAACGCTTTTTCTATTTTGGGGATTATGAAATGGCTTCTATTGCTTGGCGAAATGCTTATTTTTCAAAAGATTGTCCTAAGGATTCCTTGCAACTTAGAATTAAAATAGGTTTGGCACAGCAAAAAAGCACCCAAATTAAATATAATTTTCTACTTGGCATCCTCCAACCTTTGCGCGAGTACGTCACTGAAAAACAAATTGAACTGGACTATCCAATCACGACTGCCGATGACCGCCTTGAAAGATACCTTCAAAATGTTCAAAAAACACTTGCTATACACCTTGATTTTATCGAAAATCCTACTGCTTATCCGAAAATTCGATTGAAAATGGATAGGATGCCGCTTTCTATTGCTGCTTTAACCCATTTGAAAAGCATTAATTTGGATGAACAATGTTTGACCGATTATACTTTTTTGTGTTTGTTGCCTCATTTAGTGGCATTGAGTTTTCGGCAAAGTTCGAGTCTTGATAAAGCCATTGATTTTTCATTTTTACAAGATTTGCCGCAGTTGACACACTTGGATTTAAGTGGAAATCAATTGACGGATATTCACTTTTTGCAATATTTAACTCGTTTGACCCACTTAAATTTAGGTCAGACAGGCTTTAAAAGTTTAGGAGATTGGATGATTTTACAACAATTGCCTCAATTGACACATTTGAATTTGAATGGTAACGCGTTACAAGACCTTGCTCCGTTACAATTTTTAACGAATTTAAAAGTACTGTACTTAAATGATAATGCGATTGAAGATATTACTCCTTTGCATTATTTGACCCAGTTAAACGAATTATAGCTGCATCCCAATGATAAAAAGATTAAAAACTGGAACGAGTTGTGTTTTTTACCTCGATTGACTACATTAGATTTAAGCCATTGTTCTATAAGCGATATTGCGATGTTACCATTATTGCCGAATTTAGAATCTTTAAATTTGGCTCACAATAGGATTAAGGATATATCCGCATTGGCTCAATTTACGCAACTCAAAACATTGAATTTGTTTTATAATGAAATTCAAAATTTTAATTTGGATTTATCGCAATTTCCCAATTTAGAAACATTGAATGTATCTGACAATCCGATACTAAATTTACCAAAAGACAGCATAGATGAAAGTAGTTATACGCTGTTATGGTGGAAAACGAATCAGTATTGGCAGCAAACGCATTTTACGCGCCGCTAAAAATCGGCAACAAGCCCGAAAACAAGTACCAAAACCGTGACCACAACTTGGACGACTCTAACGCTTAGGACAAAAACCAAGGACAAAGGAAATTTTTCGCGTCGGAGCCCGTGTGAAAAGGGTTGATTCATAATTTGGACTCATTGCCGTAAACAACTACACCGTTTGAATTTTCAATTGGAGCAACTCTTTGACAAGTCGTCCTCTCAAAACTTCGCCCTTTGCAGCGATTTGATTTATTTTATCCTGTCGCGCCCGTTCTTGAAGCGCGTAGGTACGCAAGTCATTGTCATATTGAGATGCAAATTCGATTTCCGCCATGCGAATCGTATCTTTGATAGTCCGTTTGATGCCATTTAATTGTCCTTGCAACGACTGATAGCGTTTTTGCAAGTCATCAAACAAGGTTTTAAACGCCTCCATTTCCGCAGGCGAGTACGCCAAAATCGGTTTTTTGATGTAAATCGCAAAATGAGAAACCGTTTCAGTAGGCATCATCGTCGTCTTAGCAGACAACAAGCGTTGCAAAAAAGCATCTTTTTTTTGAAGTTCATTCCCGAATGTCGCCGCTTCACTCTCCAAAATCAAGGCTTTTTTGATTAAAACGGGGTCTAAACGCCCCAAAACCACCTGCGTACAACGGTCAAGAATGTCTTCGACGCGTTCCAATTGAACCACACTATCCACCGTCCCATTCCCGACCGCGTATAAACGCTCAGGCATGCGCGGCATGGCAGGCAACGAAATATCTTCACCACTGAACGCTACTAATTGAGTGGCATCCATGGTTTTAATTTGCTCCATCGCCTTATTAAAAATCTTAATACCATTGCCAAGCAAGGCATTGATACCATTATTATGCGCCACTTTTTTCCATTTATCGAAATCCGCAAGCGATAATTTGCGAATGGGAATCGTATGCGTGTTAATGCCTTTATCGGTCAGAAGTGTAATTTCGGTTTCGTACAATTCCACTTCTTGGAAATCACGCATCCAATTTTGATTTTGATTCGTATTTTTATTTTTTTCAGCATTGGCGGTTGTGGCGGACACGCCCGTTTCGGCGAAAAAAAATCCCACTAAGGGGCAGACTTGAAGGAGTAAATCTTTCATGTGGATGTTTTAAATTATAGGAGACAAAGATAAATCATTTATACGTCAATTGTCAAAACATACCCAAAAATGTCCTAAAATTGCACTTTATTTAAAATAATTTTAAAAATCACCTAACTTATTGCTGGATTTATGTCGCAAATCAAACAAAATTCTGCTTATGATGTCCTTAAAATCCCTGATTTTAGACATTTTATTATTGCCAGAACGGTTCTCATGTTTGGTATCAATATGCTTGCTACCGTTGTCGCATGGCAAGTTTTTGATATTGTATTTAAACAATCAGGCGAAAAATCAGCGAATTACGCGCTCGGTTTAATTGGATTATCTGAATTTATCCCCTTTATTATCGTTACCTTAATTGGTGGTTATGTAGCAGACATCTTTGACCGTAAGAAGATTATAAAATATTGTATTTCTTTTTATGTGTTATGTGCGATAAGTTTATGGTATTTAAGCACCAAAGGGCATCATTGGGTTGATACTTTTGGGGTTTTACCCATTTATTTTGTGATTGGATGTAGCGGATTCATGCGCGGTTTTCTCGGACCTGCCCAAAGTTCTTATCAAGCCCAGTTGATTCCCAAAGAATTGTTTGGAAATGCTGCGACTTGGAGTACCATGAGTTGGCATCTTGGTTCTGTGGGTGGACCTGCTATTGGTGGACTTATTTATGCAATAACGCATTCACCCTCAGTTGTTTATAAGATTGTAGCTGGTTTGGCATTATTAGGATTAATTCTTTTTTTCTTGATAAAAACCCCTTCCTCCCGCCCCTCTAAGGCGCAATCACAAGAGGGACTCTTCAAAAGTGTCCAAAGCGGATTACAATTTGTTTTTAAAAATCCAATGTTGCTTGGCGCATTAAGTTTGGATATGTTTGCGGTTTTATTTGGCGGCGCAGTTGCCATGTTGCCTTCTTTTGCGAAACTGATTTTAAACGCAGGACCAGAAGGATTGGGACTTTTAAGAGCTGCACCAGCTGTGGGAGCCATTACAATGGCGGCAATTTTAGCCCATTATCCGATTACAAAGCACGCAGGCAAAATTTTATTAGCTGCTGTTGCAGGATTTGGAATTTGTACGATACTTTTTGCCATTTCAACCAATTTTTATTTTTCACTCCTCATGCTTGCTGGAACTGGCTTTTTTGATGATGTGAGTATGGTGATTCGTGGAACGATTGTGCAATTATTCACGCCCGATGAAATGCGCGGTCGGGTTTCATCTGTCAACAGCCTTTTTATTGGTTCATCGAATGAATTAGGTGCGTATGAATCAGGTTTGGCGGCAAGTGGTATGGGATTAGTGCCCTCTGTGTTATTTGGTGGATTCATGACCTTATTAGTCGTGTGCATCACTTGGTTGAAAGCACCTCAAATGAAAAATTTAGACTTATAAGTTTTTGCGGTTGAAAAACGCAAATCCTTCCAATCCTTAAAATCATAAGCATCCTATTTCCAAATATTTGGTAATCAATTCTTCATTTATACCCATTCGGTTTGCACACCGCGCCATCGCAATATTTTAAATAAATCTTCAAAAGTAGGTTCTAATTTATCGGATACTATGCCGCAACAAAAAAAACGATGTTTTTTTTACCATGAATATAAGTGAAAATAATTTGTTTATTAAAATTCAAACAAATGTAAGCCTGATTATGAGTTTCAAAAAAAGTTTAACAAGTTGTTGTGAATTTGTCTAAACAAAAGGAGACTTCAACGAAAAATACTAATTTTCTTGCATTTTTCTTGCATGGTTAAAAACGACCGCTTACATTTGCCACGTTATTCAAATCCGATAACATTTTTAAAAACCAATTAATCCGTCATGTCAAAAAATACAGAGAAAATAGGGGAAATCGAGTCCAATTTGCATCAAACCATGCGTTTCGGCACGAAAGCCATTCATGCGGGCATCGAACCCGACCCTTCAACAGGGGCAATCATGACTCCGATTTATCAAACTTCTACGTATGTGCAATCCGCGCCGGGACAGCATCAAGGCTACGAGTATGCCCGCACTCAAAATCCAACACGTCATGTTTTGGAAAAAAACTTGGCGGCACTGGAAAATGGTACGGATGCGATTTGCTTTGCATCTGGATTGGCAGCGATGGACGCTGTGATTAAATTGTTGAAATCGGGTGATGAAATCATCTCTTGCAATGATTTATATGGCGGTTCTTACCGTCAAATTGTGCGCGTTTATGAAAAATTTGGTTTGAAATCCAAATTTGTAGATATGAGCGATATGAAATCTTTGGAAAAAGAAATCACGCCCGCGACCAAATTGTTTTGGATTGAAACGCCTACCAATCCCATGTTAAACTTGGTGGATATTGAACAAATTTGCAAATTGGCAAAAAAACATAATATCTTAACGTGTGTGGATAATACGTTTGCGTCTCCATACTTGCAAAATCCATTGGATATGGGCGCGGATATGGTGTTGCATTCGGCAACAAAATATTTAGGGGGGCATTCGGATGTGATTCATGGTTGTGTGGTGGTCAAAACAGATGAATTATCGAAACAATTGCATTTTATTCAGAATGCGAGTGGGGCAGTACCCGCACCACAAGATTGTTTTTTGATATTAAGAGGGATTAAAACATTGCATTTGCGGGTACATCGGGCTTGTAAAAATGCGAAAAAAATTGCCAAATTTTTAGAAAATCATCCTAAAATTGACAAAATTTATTATCCCGGTTTAAAAAGTCATCCGCATCATGAGTTGGCTGCCAAGCAAATGCGCAAATTTGGGGCAATGCTTTCTTTCGATTTAAAAGGCGGAAGCGTTGAAGATGCGTATAAAGTCTTGAGTGGGACAAAAGTTTTCGCCTTAGCGGAGTCGCTTGGTGGGGTTGAGTCGTTGATTGGGCATCCTGCGTCTATGACGCATGCGAGTATTCCAAAAGCAGAACGCATGAAAGTGGGTTTGACGGATTCATTGATTCGATTGAGTGTCGGCGTAGAGGATATTGAGGATTTGATTGCAGATTTAGAGCAAGCGTTAGCCTTAGTTGAAATCAAAGAAGTGAAAAAAGAGAAAAAGCAAAAGATTGAAAAACAAGCAGATACGATAGTAGCTGTTTAATAATATGTTATTTGAATTAGGAATGAAGGACGCATACATCCTTCATTCCTAATTCAAATAAAGTTAAATAATTGATTTTGAACGATTTATATTTTATGCAGCAGGCTTTCCGCGAAGCAATATTGGCTTTTGAGGAAGGCGAAATTCCAGTAGGAGCCGTTGTCGTGTGCCAAAATCAGATTATTGCAAGAGCGCGTAATCAAACAGAATGTTTAACAGATGTCACAGCTCATGCCGAAATATTGGCAATAACGGCTGCATCAGCGTATTTAGGCAGCAAATATTTAGACGAATGTACTTTATACGTCACCCTTGAACCCTGTGTCATGTGTGCAGGTGCATTGTCATGGGCGCAATTGGGCAGGTTAGTGTATGCCGCAGCAGAAGCCAAACGCGGTTTTATGCGTTTTGGAAAAGGTTTATTACATCCCAAAACCCAAGTCGAATTTGGTTTAATGGGCGAAGCATCGGGTCAATTATTGAAAGATTTTTTTAAACAAAAACGGATTTGAACCTCTATTTCGTAGAATAACCGAATGGAGGGTTTTTAGAACCCTCCATTCGGTACGCTCGTTTTTTTTAATTCAAAGAATATTGCCAACCTTCACTATCCATATAGCGCAATAAATTCGTATCAATTTTAATATTTTTATCAAGCGAATACAATTTCAAAAACAAATGATTGGTCGAATCTTGAATTTGAATCCGCAATTTGTTTTTACCTTTGAATTTATCGCAAAAAAGCGTCATCGTTTCAATGAAATCGCTTGTAATGCGTTCCAATGGAATCACAATCGTCACATTATTCACCAAATTATCGACCGAAACACTTTCTAATAATTTAACAGATGTGATTTTTAATTCATATTCGGTACTATTGTAACGCGTTTTGTATTCCGCCTCAATATAGACGGAATTACCTTGTTTCAAAATAGGTCCATGCCGCGCATAATCATCGTTGAACAACGTAAATTCGGCTGAACTCCTGTAATCTTGAATCGTAATCGCGCCCCAAGGAGTCCCTTTTTTAGAAATTCGTTCATTCACCGCCGTTACGAAGGCTGCAATTTTGACTTTTTGATTTTTAAAAAACTCTAATTTATCCAAAGAATACTTTTCCAAAACCTTGACTTGCATTCTAAAATCATCTAATGGATGCCCGCTTAGAAAAATGCCCACAACTTCTTTTTCATAATTCAATTTTTCAATCAAATTCCATTCTTCTACTTTCGGAATCGTGGGAGGAGCCGTCATTATGGCATTGGAACCGCCCCCAAACAACGAAACTTTGGCTTCATCTTTCTGCGATTGATACGCATTGCCATATTTGATGAGCATTTCAATAAAAGTCGTTGTACCATCTGGTTTTGAGAAATAAGTAGCCCGAGTCAACCCAAAACCATCCATTGCACCCGCGTAAACCAACGATTCAATCACTTTTTTGTTAATAGTCCTTGAATTAGAACGCGTTACGAAATCAAAAACATCTTTATAGATGCCATTTTGTTTCCGTTCCTCAATCAAAGCAGCAACGGCGGCTTCGCCAACGCCTTTTGCGGCGGTCAAAGCATATCGAATTTCCCCTTTTTTATTCACTGTAAAGGTCACATCACTCTCATTTACATCAGGACTCTTGACCGCAATGCCCATACTGCGACATTCTTCCATGAAAAAAGTGATTTTTTCAAGATTGCCCTGACCATGTGTCAAAACAGCCGCCATATATTCGCCCGGATAATGCGCTTTCAAATAACCCGTCTGAAAAGCCACAAATGCATAAC
>JAAFJT010000086.1 GCA_013298955.1 Chitinophagales bacterium | reverse complement strand
ATCAAAAATAATTAAGTAGTTGCAATCAAAGAATCCATAGAAAATTATCCCAGCTAAAAGGTTGATTTTCAAGGTAGTATAACGTTTGGAGGGTTTGAAACCCTCCAAACGTTGTTGTCGGTTATTTCAATCTAAGTACTTACCTTTCCGAAAGGCAGAAAATAAAAATCATTTCAATAAAGTTATATTTCATTAATTTTGCTTCAAAAAGGAGCTTATGACAATATCAAAAAAAAGAGTAGATGATTTACCATTTGCATTATCTGACTTGGAAATCATTGATTATCAAGGTATTAAACATTTGGTCATTGAAAATTTGCCTAAGCATAAACAATGGCTTTTTCTAACAGGAGAAAATGGTTTTGGCAAAACTTCGATTTTAAAAGCGATTGCCAAAGGATTGGTTGGAGATGAGGAAGCGATTGATTGGATGCCCAGACAAAGTAAAATTCAAGTACAAGGCAATTGTTGGAATAAGCCTTTTGCTTGCGAAGTTACGTCCAGGAATACGGTGAATCCTGATTTTCAAATGGCTACTTATGGTGCAGCACGCTTTCGAGTGAGTCCTATAGACCCTGTTGCGTTTGCACAAAGCAAATTCAGCAAAAAAACATATTCATTGTTTAATGATGATGGCATGTTAATCAATATTGAACGCGTGTTGATAGATGCAGAAAGAGATGATTTGAATACCTTTAATCAATTAAAATCTATTTTTTTTAAAATCATTCCGAATCTTGCTGACCTTAAAAGTGAGGTCGTGAACAAAGTAAGACGGATTCGATATTATGAAAAAAATGAACAAGGGGAGCTTTACCCACCTGTTTTTTTATCCGAATTGGCGGCGGGTTATCGAAGTATTTTGACCATGATAGGTGATATGGCGAAGCGATTTTCGGAACATCCTGATAATCTGTTAGAAAATTTAAAAGGAATTGTTTTGATAGATGAATTTGACGCTCATTTGCACCCTAAATATCAGTATGAATTGCCGAATTTATTATCTGCCGCGTTTCCAATGGTACAATTTATAGTGGCAACCCATAGTCCTATCCCGCTTTTAGGCGTAAACGCAGAAAACGCGCTTGTGTTGACCGTCTATCGAAATAAAACTGATGGGATTACGGTAAAACGGTTGGATGACGACATTCATATACAGCATCTGAGCGCGAATGCTCTACTCACTTCCGATATTTTTAACTTTAAATCCGTTTTCGCAAGAGGTGCAACCCCTGATACGATGATTCCATTTAATGATTATAAAGAGGTTGGCGCATCTGAAAAATTAGTATTGCTCCGCAAAAAAATGAACGACCTTAAACTAAAACCGCTACTATGAAAAAAATAATAGATTATTTCGATAAACCACCTAAAAATCTATCAGTCAAGCATTTAGCGAAATTAGCTATTTTTGAAACAATTGTTGTTAAAAAAGAAAAAGTAGAAACCAGTTATTACAATCGTGTAGGTGTAAAAGAGACCTTATTAGTTATTTTTAACCATTGTTGTGCTTATTGTGAAAGCCGAGTGAGTCAATATGATGCGATTGAGCATTTTCGACCCAAAAGTGAGACAACTTATTTTTGGTTAGGCGTAAGTTGGTCTAATCTTCTGATAGCTTGTCAAAATTGTAATGGCATGAAAAGCGATTTGTTTGAAATAGAAGGTACAAAAGCAGTTTTACCAATTTATAGGGATTGGGCAGATTTTGCAGTGCAAACCCATATCCGTGCAACTATTTTTGCAAGCGAGCAAGCCAAAATGTTGCATCCTGTTTTGGATGAACCGAATGATCACTTACTTTTTGAAGAAAATGGTACGGTTTGCCCTAAAACGTTACGTGGACAGTATTTTATCGAATGTTGTGCCTTGAGCGATTTTAAAAAACGACCTATTTTGATTCAAGATAGACAGATTATTGTAGAACGTTTTAGAAACATTCTTAAAACATATGAAATTATTGAAGATGTAACCGTTTTGAATCAATTATTAGCCAATTTATTGCTCAATATGATGGATGGTATTGAAAAATATCCATTTTCAGCTGTTTATCGGGCTTGCTTTGAGCATTTTGAGGCTTTTTTTATTTCAAAATTCGAGCAACCTTACCAAAGTCGACTGCGACAGGCATACCAAACACTTGTATTTGGTTGAATTTCAATTCCAGAAGGACACTTGCGTTGCCCAAAATGCCTTTTTTTAGACGTTATTGGAATTGCATCACTTTTTCGCTACGAATTGGCTGATTTGCTGTAATTTTACTTTTGAAAAAATCGTTTAGTGTTTAAATTAAAAAAATCTTACTCATGCAAACAAAGCAACCCTTATATTGGACGATTCGCCTTTTCTTATTTTTGAATAGTCTCTTGACTTGCAACATGGCATTCGCGCAACCCAGTAATGATAATTGTGATGACGCGATTGAAATACCCCGCCAAGCGAGTTGGTGCAGTGATTTCAATAATAATGGAGCAACGCCCTCTGGGTTCAGTCCTGCAAGTTGTTTTTCGCCATCCAGTCCTGGCAGGGATTTATGGTATAAATTTACAGCGATTGCGTCGGAAGTCAATGTTACGGTGTTTGGACGCGGTAGTGGGTTGCCGTTCACGATGTTTCGTCCTGAAGTCGCTTTGTATGCAGGTAGTTGTGCGCTCCTTTCGGAATTTCGATGTGGTTCAGACCCTGACGGTAGTACTGAAATCATTCGGGGCGGTTTGCTGGTTGGCGAGACGTATTATATACGGGTGCAAAGTGCGAATAACGATAATGGGACATTCCGTATTTGTGTTTCCAATTATAATCCGCCCGCTTTCCCATCTGCGGATTGCCCTACTGCTGCCCTTTTGTGTGATAAATCGCCTTTCGCGCTCCGAAAACTCACAGGCGGCGGACTTAATAATCAAGAAATGCAAGATGCGACTTGTTTTTTCACCACTGGCGTTGGCGGCAGCACACCACATACCGTTGAAACCGATGTCACTTGGTTTAAATGGACTTGTCTTACTGCTGGTACACTAACTTTCGTGATTACGCCCCTCAATATTGATGATGATATTGATTTTGCCATTTACGAATTGCCGAATGGCATTGACAATTGTACCAATAAAATTTTATTGCGCTGTATGGCGGCAGGCGACCAAGATGAAACGGGGAGTAGAACCTCTGCTGCTGCCCGCAGGTGTCATGGGGCAACTGGTTTAAATCTTAATTCGACGGATGTATCCGAACCTTCAGGTTGTTATAGTTCGATTTCACATGATAATTTTGTGCGGGCAGTGGACATGGTGGTAGGCAAAAGTTATGCTTTGGGAATTAATAATTATTCGGCAGGCGGCAGTGGTTTCAATATCGAATTTGGCGGCACAGGCACATTTGTCGGACCTGAACCCAAAATTCGCATCAATAAACCCGATAAAAAACTATGTTTAGGTGAAGATATGATTATTTCGGACGCTTCGACTTTTGCATTGGGCAGCATCACCCAACGATTTTGGAGTTTTGGGAAAGAAGCCTCTTTGGATACAGCACGCGGAGTCGGACCTTTCAATGTTTATTACAAAACGCCGGGTTGGAAAACCATTTCCTTAACGGTAACAAGTAATCGCGGTTGCGTCGTAACTACTGTGTTAGATTCCATTTTTGTCAAAGGATTTAGTTATGATACCGCTTCGCGACAACCGACTTGTCGATTGGGTTCGGATGGGATGGTGCGTGCCAAAGTCAATGCTTGCGGACGTGCGCCGATTGTATATAGTTGGAATGGTGCGCCGTTTGTGGCAGGGCGCGATTCGTTGGGTTCGGTGCCGAGAGGCAATTACAATTTGGTGGTAACGGATGCTTCGCGCCGTTATTTTGATACGGTTCGGTTCGTTTTGACCGAATTGGACATCCGTTTGGACACTTCGCAATCCCGTGTGACGGCAACCCGTTGTTTTGGCGATAATAATGGTTTGATACAATTATATCCCGGAAATGGGGTTCAACCCTTTAAATACGACTGGTTTGATGGGCGCGGGTTGATATACAATAGTTCCAAAGGGGATTTGAGGGCAGGGACGTATCAAGTGCGCATCGTCGATAGCAACGAGTGTAAAGGCAATTTTACCCTCGAAGTCACGCAACCACCGCGTGTGGAAGTAGCGATTGACACGTTTAATATATCCTGTTTTGGAAGAACGGATGGACATGCCACAGCCTATGGCGCAGGCGGTACTCCGATTTTGCTCAATGGCATTTCCACCTATCGGTACAATTGGAGTACAGGAGCGATTACCTCCGAAGCTAAAAATTTGGCAGTTGGCACGTATCGCGTGACTGTGATTGACCAATTTGGTTGCGAATCGACGCGGGCGGTGAGCATTGTGGAGCCACCTGATATTTTATTGAGTCCTGTACGGGTGCGGATGAATCGGTGTTTTGGCGATTCGACAGGACAATTAGCCGCGCGAGCAACAGGTGGAACGCCCCCATTTCGATACAGTATTGATGGCGTTCATTATCAAGTGGATACCAATTTTCTCAATATTCCTGCACGGACTTACAACGTAACTGTCAGAGACTCAACGGGTTGTAAAAAAACAATCCCGATGATTGTACCCGAACCTGCCCAAGTGCAAGTCAATGTCGGACCCGATTTGACCCTTGATTTAGGGTTTTCAGCCCAATTACGAGCTGTTGTCGTACCCTCGAATCGCAATTATCAATATATTTGGATTCCCCAAGATTCGAGCATTCGATGCCCGACTTGTCAAAACACAGTGGTTTCGCCGATTGTCACCACCGCGTATCGGGTGACGGTGCGCGATACCGCAGGTTGTACGGGTTTTGATGAATTATTAGTCAAAATCGTGAAAAATCGCCCCATTTATTTTCCCAATGTCTTTTCGCCCAATAATGATGGGGTCAATGATTGGTTTTCAGCCTATGGCAATCCTTCGGCGGTGAAAATTACCGAGTTTAAAATCTTCAATCGATGGGGCGATTTGGTTTTTCAAACCCAAAATATACCTTTGGATATTATGACTTTGGGTTGGAATGGACAATTTAATGGGCAAGTATTAGACCCTGGTGTTTTTGCTTTTTTTGCCAAAATCTTATTTGTGGATGGTGAAGAAATTTTATACACAGGCGATATTACGTTAATGCGATAATTAAGTATACTTTGCGTCGGGTGGTTTTGCGATCCAATTGGAACACGGATAACGCGGATGGGGCGAATTTTCACAGCTTTTTTCAGGAATTGGGCACTGAATTTCAAAAAAAATCCGTGCGAATCCGCCCAATCCGCGTCATCCGCGTTCCAATAGTACCCAAAACCACCCGACGCAAAGTATAGTTAAGGTCTTATAACGTTTGGAGGGTTTGAAACCCTCCAAACGTTATATTACCTTGAAAATTGGCAAATTTATTGCCGCAAAATTTTAGAATTGCAACAAAATCAGCTTCCATTCGTAAAAACAGCAGTTTCTAAAATGCAAATAGTCTGTTACAAAAATAAACCGCAATGCAAACACAAAAATCATTGATTTTATCAAAAAAAAAATGATTTTAGCATTATAAACACTGATTTATGCAACGCTAAAATTGTAATATTTGCAAGTTGCTCTGTCAAAAAAATCCAAAATAAGGATTCCTTATAGTTTTTAAACCCTGCACATTTGAGTCACGAAAAAGGTAAAACAAACCTTTTGAAAACATTCAGTTCAATTTTTAACAATTACTAAGGAAACTACACAAATGATGACCATTCAAGAAATCCGTAGAAAACTCTTTTCAAAAGAAATTTTATCTGAAAAAGATATGTTCCAGTTACGCGGCGGCGATGGCGAAGAGGACAAACGAAAAGACCTGTTTACCGTAGTGCCTACGGTGCCACCACCACCACCGCCCCTCACAGGCGCAGGCGGATAGAAATTTGCAACATCGATTTTTAATGTAAGTATTTATTTTTCAAAATATTATATATTATTTTTATCCACAAACTGATTTAAAATGAGAAAGACAATCCAAGAGATTCGGAATCGACTCTTTTCAAAAGAAATCTTATCAGAACACGATTTGTTGCGCCTTCGCGGGGGTGACGGCGAGGAAGATAAACGCAGAGAACTTGGCAGAAATATGTCTATGGGTAACGCGGCTAATAACAATACTAATAACTATGCAGGTGGCACTTCGACTGGAACGCCATCTGACAGTACTCCACCTTAATGTTTGGTAAAATGGCAGTTAATTTTCTTTTTGAACCCTTAAATTGATAAAAAATGAAAAAGACAATTCAAGCAATTGAAGCGATTTTAACAGAAAAAGAGAAATTATCAGCGCAAGCTCAATTTCAAATCAAAGGAGGTGAATCTGGTAGTGGCTCTAAGGGTTGCGAAGATAAACGCAAAGGGCTTTAATTTGTTATCCCAATTATAAGAATCGCACAAAAACCTGCTTTACGGCATAAGTATTGCAGGTTTTTTTTTATGTCCGAACTAAAACGATTGTTTTTTCTGAAATCTATATGAGAAACACCTGGTCCTATGTTGCTTATGAGAGGTTGTTACAAATAACCTTGACGATTTTGTTTTGTGTGTTGACCTCACAAAGCATCGGGACTGTGTTAGCGCATCATACCCCTGATTCTACCCTTTTTCGACAAGAAATTAGTCAAATTTTAAAAAAATCCAAAAAAATATCCTTTAAAGATTTGCCTCAAGCCCTCCGTTTGATTGATTCGGCAGAGCGCAAAGCCAATGATTATAGGACTCCTGCTTGGATGTCCTTGGATATTTGTCGGGCAAGAGGGCTGGTTTATGAAAATAATAATTTATTAAATGAGGCAAAAATCGCCTATCAACAAGGGTTGAAACTGGCGACAATGGTGTCTGATACGGATAAATTAGCCATTTATAACGATTGGGCAATTATCAATCGCAAAATGGGCGATTATAAAATTTCTAAAGATTATTATTTATTAACATTGGATGTTGCCAAACAGGTGCATGATATGGAGGCGGTGGAGTTTGCCTATCATGGTTTGGGGTCTTTGTATGGGATTGTGGGCGATTTTGACAATGCCGTAGAGTATTATTGGTCGTCACTCGGGGTGGCGGAGCAGCGCAATGATGCTCGAAATGTTTTAATTTCTTTACAAAATATTTGTAGTACGTATTTAAAGGCAAAAAATACAGAATCCGCCCTCAAAAATGTGAAAAGGGCTTATGCCATGGCGTTACAACAGAAAGATTCTGCTCGAATTGGTGGTTTACAAAATGTTTATGGCAAAGTATTGACATTGATGGGAGAATATCGAGAAGCCTTAGAACGGCATCAAGATGCGTTGCATATTTTCCATGAATTGGAAGATAAAGGCAATATTGTCGAATCCTTAATCAATATGGCAGATGTGTATATGCATCAAAATCAATATGATACAGCAGAAACATACTTTTTGAAATGCAATGAATACCGTAATTTTTTTAAAACAAGAGACCAAGCCGATTTTTTTTACAAATTTGGCGATTTCTATTTAAAGAAAAAACGGAGTGATGAAGCCGTCATTTATTTCAAAAAAAGTTTGAAATTATGTAGCGAATATCATTTTAAAGATATTGAACAAAAAGCAAATATTGCTTTAGCAGGGATTTATCGGATGAAAGGTGATTTTGCCCATGCGTATCAATGTTTGGAAGCGGCAAATGCGTTAGGCGATTCTTTGTTTAATGAGGAAAAATCGCGGCGTTTGGCGGAAGCTCAATTCAAGTTCGACATCGAAAAAGCAGAGACCCGCAAAGAAAAAGAAATTGAAAAACTTAAATTCGAGCAATCCAAAGTATTAGGAATGGTTCTTGTCCTCATGTTTTCCGTGATTATTGGTTTTTTGGTCTATTCCGTGCGCACGAAAGGCAAGGCGAACTTGACGTTGAAACACAAAAATGAAGAAATTCGCTCTCAAAACCGTCGTTTAAAAGAGTCAAATGAGATTTTGAATCAATTTGCCTACGTGTCTGCCCATGATTTGAAAGAACCGTTGCGCAGTATTGGCAATTTTGTACATATCATTCAAAGGCGTTATGTTGCGATGTTGCCGCCAGAGGCGGCAGATTATATGGGTTACGTCACGGGCGGGGTCAAGCGAATGGATTCGTTGCTGACTGCTTTGTTGGAATATTCAACTGTCGCTTCCGAAGGACATGAGGTAGAAACAGCGATTTCGGTGAAACTAATGGTGAAAGAAGTTTGTGAAAATTTGCGGAGCGTGATTGAATCTAAAGGCGCGGAGATTATTTGCAAAGACGAATTGCCGCCGATGCGCATGAGTCACCTGCATTTGACCCAATTATTGCAAAACACGATGAGCAACTCCTTGAAATTTTGCACCAAAAAACCCATGATTCGCATCGAAACCCTGCATCAAAAACATGAAATTTGGATTAAAATCACGGATAATGGCATTGGCATTGAGGACGAATATAGTGATAAAGTGTTTAAATTGTTTCAACGCCTCAGTCGGCAACATGAAGGTACGGGGATTGGTTTGACGATTTGTAAAAATATTGTCGATAAATATAATGGAAGGATTTGGTTTGAATCCGTGATAGATAAAGGCTCTACTTTTTTCATCGCCCTACCTGATAGCCTTTTGAAGCGTTAGGTTTCGGAAACCTTGAAGGTTTCCGAAACTTAACCCCATGTACTAAAAAAAAGACTGTAACCTTTTCACCTGCTTTTCGTAAGCCAAGTTGGATGTTTTTCAACACTTGAAACCCTCCTCAATTGGTTTTAAAACAAACACTTTTTTCAAATACGATTAAAAATATTTGAAAAAAAAGCGTGTCACGCTTTTAGGTTATTATCTATGTGATTGTTTTACCTTTTTTTTTTATATTTGTAAATACCGTAATTAAAGTATTTTAAATATTAAACGAAAAAATGCCAAAAAAAAGACCGAAAAAAAATGCTTCATTATCGAAGAATTATTGGGCATTATTTTTGGATTTCTGCCAAAATTACGTAAATTTGAACGAAAAAGAGAGAGAGATTACACTGTATTCAATCCCATTCCCGAACGACTTTTATCATGCAAGTATTGAACGTTATCATTGCCGACGACCACCAGTTGTTCGTTGAAAGTTTAAAATTGCTTTTACAGCAATCCGAAGAATACCGCCTGAACATTCAAGGTGTAGCCTATTCTGGGGAAGAATTGTTGGAACTATTGAAATTAGGCGCGCCTGATTTGCTCCTGTTAGACATCAACATCCCTGCGAAAAATGGCTTGGAAGTATTAAGTCTTTCTAAAAAGACGTTGAAAAATACGCGCATTCTCGCGTTGACGATGTATGATGACCCCAAAATCATCAAATCGGCTTTTGACGGCGGGGTGGATGGTTACTTGTTGAAAAATTGCGGCAAAGCTGAATTAATGGACGCTATTAGCACGGTTTTAAAAGGAGACGTGTTTGTGGGCAAAGGCGTAAGTTTTGGCAATCAACAGACCGTTAATTCCGATTTTGAGGATATTTTTAGAAAGAAATTTAGTTTGACGAAGCGCGAATTGGAAGTATTGCGCCTCATCACCCAAGCACGCAATAATAATTCCATTGCAAAAGAATTGTATATCAGCGAACAAACGGCTGCTGTACACCGCAAAAATATTATGCGCAAAATTGGGGTCAATTCCACAGCGGCATTGATTCGCATGGCTTATGACAATCAATTGATTTGATGACCTGCGATATACCGTTTGGAGGGTTTGAAACCCTCCAAACGGTTGTTATTAATGGTGCGTTTATAGTTTATTGGATTGCATGAACTGCGCTGCGGCATCTAATTCTTCATAAAAATCGGCTCCATAAGCGCGTATTAATGCCTCTTTCAGAAATTGATAGACAGGCACTTGTTCTTTTTTGCCCAAACTACACGCGGCAGTGCAAATATCCCATCTATCATAATTCAACATTTCGGTTCCCATAGACTTGCTTTTTGAGACGCGAATCGGGTATAAATGGCAAGAAATCGGTTTGCGAAAGGTCGTTTTGCCATCGCGCCAAGCCTGTTCGATGCCGCATTGCGACACCCCTGCGGCAGTCATGGTCATAAAAGCACAGGCTCCGCCTTCAACAAGACTCGTCCCATAGCTTTTCATCCCGCGAAAATACTGTGATGTTCCTTCCGAATCGATTACTTTTTGCCCCGATTCGGTCAAATACGGGCGTACGGCGGGATAAATTTGCTTTAAAATCGCCAATTCATCTTTTTCCAACGGAGCACCAAAATCGCCTTCCCAACAACAGGCTCCTTTACAAGCATTTAAATTACAAACAAATTGTTCTTCGATGAGTTCATCACTGATGAGTTTGTCCTGCACAATAATCATTTCAATAACACATTAAAAGGTGAAAAAAAGGTAAAAATACGCAAAACAAATGATTATCAAGCAATACATCCATAATCCGCAATTTCAATTCAAGATAAAAATATTTTGATGATGCAAAAGTTGCTGATTCGTATCCAAAAGGTTCAAAAAATAGCTGCCATTGCGTAAGCGTTGGGTACCAATCGCATTTTCGCCCCTTTTCAACACGCCGCGCAATTGTTCCCGACCCAAAACATCATAAATCACATAAATCGCTTCCGTTTCAACGCCTTGCACATACAAATAATTGGTCGCAGGATTCGGAAAAGCCTTGATTTCAACCTTAGCACCTGCCCGCACCACCGACCGAACTGCCGAATACGCAAACGTATTATCTAAATCCATCATTTTCAAGCGATAGTACAACCGATTGCTTTGCGCAAAAGCATTCCCATCGGTAGCATCGTAATTTGCCAATACATTCCGATTGCCTTTGGCAGGTACGGTTGCAAGTGCTTTCCAATTTTGAGCATCTAAACTTTTTTGAATCTCAAACTGCTTGAAATTCAATTCATTAGCGGTTTGCCAAGTCAATAAAACATTGGATTCAACGGCTTTCGCGCTAAAATCCAATAATTCAAGCGGCAACGCACTTGCTGAATTCGCTACCGAAAAAATGCCGATTTGGGTTAAATTGCTTCGGGTTTGCGTGTACGGATTCGCGCCCGCACTCGCGCTCAACGTCGGCAGATTCCAAATCGAATTATTATAATCCGCAATACCACAATTACCGCGTGTGAATCCTGTTAATTCATCGGCATTCGTCCATTGCGCGGTCATTGTTAGGTTTTTGGAGACGCTCGCGCCGATTTCGGTGAGTTGCCAACTGGCATCAATCGCACGATTGGCGACGGTTGCGCCCGTGTTGCCATTGCGCCAAGCGTGTTCGAGCGAGCGCGTGCCAATCGTTACATTCGTGCCGATTTGATTGAGCATCAATGGATTATAACTTGCCGCATTAAAACCGATTGGAAAATCAACCGCCGTACCTGCGGCGACCGTGCGAATCAATTGCCCCGTTCCATTGGTCACGACAAATTCGTTGTCGTCAAAACTCGTGATATTGCCCGATGCACCCATCGTTAAATCGGACGCGCCCAACTGAATTTGGTTATTCTCGGCATTGAAAAGGAGGGTTCCATTCACGGTCAACGCATCCAACAGGACGAGATTCGCCGCCGTTTTCGTCAACGTTACGTGATGGAAGGGTTGATTGCTGGACGTAATATTACTATTCGTATTGCCTTGAAAATCAACGGTTGACGTGCCTGCATCGAACGTGCCAGCATTGTTAAAATCGTTTTCAACGAGGTAGCGACCGTTTCCGCGCACCGTTCCCGTCGCTTGATTTTGCAGGCTGCCCGACACTTTGAACGTGCCGTCATTCGTGAGCGCATTGCCGACATTCGTGACGCTCCCGTTCACACACACGCCTGTACCCGATAGGATGGTCAAACTGCCGCTATTTTGGAGTTGCGCAAAGCCCCAAAAGGGGCACCAAACCAAACTTTGTAGGATTAAGAATCGTTTTTTCATCTTTTTATTTGGTTGGAACGCTTTTCAACAATTGTGCAACTTGTTGTTTTAAAACCGCCACATCGGCTTTCAATTGCCGATTTTCGGCATCTAACTCTTGCACGGCTTTGACCAACGGCACCGTAAATTCCGCATATCGCAACCCATACACGCCGCCTTCATTTTGGGGTTTATCCACCCCGCTAAAATCATAACCAATTGATTTTGAAGCCGTTTCGACTTCTTGCGCTAAAAAACCTGTTTGTAAAATCTTGGATTTGGCTTCCCGGGAGGCGCGGATGAACGCATCGGGTTCGACTCGTTTCATGGTTTTGGTGGCGGTATCCATGCGTTCATCTTCGCGGAGGTGTCGCGCCAAACCTGCCACATCATAGTGGTACGTCACGGGGCGCAACAGGCGGATAAACGATAGACCCGCTACATTCGATTCGATGTCTTTTTTGAAGCGTGCGTCGGAGGTGACCGTCCAGGAGACTGGAATTTGCGCACTTACAATACTTGAGTTACCAATAAAAACTTGATTATTTTGAAAAACACGCGTATTATAACCTATTGATGTACAATTAGTGTAAGCACCTGTAGTTGTGGCATCTACCCCAACATAAGTGTTTAATGACCCTCCAGTAGTACTAAGACCAGCATTATATCCCACAAAGACATTATTACTCCCCCAAGATGTTTCAGAGCCTGTCAAAGCTCCCAAAAACGTGTTTCCTGAACCTGTTCGATGGGATGACCCCGCAGTACTTCCCAAAAATGTATTGTTATGACCTGTTGTATTACTTGTTCCTGCCATATCTCCTATAAAAGTATTATAAAATCCTGTTGTATTAGAAAATCCTGAGTTGTATCCTAAAAATGAATTCTGAGTTCCTGTTGTATTATGATACCCTGCTTCATATCCTAAAAATGAATTCTGATTTCCTGTTGTATTATGATACCCTGAGCTATATCCTAAAAACGTATTAGCCCCACCTGTTGTATTAGAATTTCCTGCATAGTTTCCTGAAAACATATTATTACTTCCTGTTGTATTAAGCCCCCCTGATGAATACCCCAAAAAGACATTATGCCTTCCAGTTGTATTAAGAGTACCTGACGAGCCTCCTAAAAAAATATTCGCAGTACCTGTTGTATTATTTTGTCCTGATCCACTTCCTAAAAAAGTATTCGCACCACCTGTTGTATTATTTTGTCCTGACCTATGACCAATAAAAGTATTGTTAGTACTTTCATTAGCTGAACCACTATTATACCCTAAAAAAATGTTTACATTCCCATTATTACCATCAATACATTCAAGCCTATTCCCAATCATTCTCCATTTTTCCCCACCCCCAATTTTAAACCGAATCATATCTTCATTACTATTGGTTTCGGTGTGAACGCTGGTATTGCCATCGGCATCGGCAATGAATTGGGGCGTTATCGCGCCAATTTCGCCCCAATTCGTGCCATTAAAAAAATAAAACCGATTCAAATCCGAATCGAAAACCAATAAACCCGTCGCAGGGGCAGCGATATTATTGCGTTGCGCGGTGGTCATGCGCGGGACGAGCATCCCTTTATTGGTGCTTTTCACGTCCAACATGGCGGACGCATGAGGTGTGGCAAGGTCGTTGTTGATGCTCACTTGGGCAAGAGCCGACAGGCTCTGCACGAAGACGGCAACGCAAATCCATTGTTTTTTTGAAAACATGATTAAATTATTGAATTTGTTAAAAAATGAAAATCAAACTTTTAAAAATAGATGATTTAACTATATTAACACACCACTATTCGATAAGTGACATTTTTGAGTGAAGTATTTTTGAAAAAAAGTGTTTTTTTTTGAAAATAAAAATGTTACGGTTCTGCAAAGGCGCACCTTGCAGAACCGTAACATTTTATAAAACATTGATTATCAATATTTTATAATTCCAACGCCTTTTGAACTTCCAATTTTAGAGGAGCCAAATGCTGCTCCACAATTTTCCAAATCACAGCATCATCAATATTGTCATACGCATGAATCAAGCGATTGCGTATTTGCAGAACCCACTTGGTTTATGACCGATGGCAAAAAACGAGATTGAACCCATTTCGGAAAATTTAAAATTTTCCGAAATGGGTTCACAGAAACCTATTATACAAATAATCTTTCGTTCAACCGAATCCTTTTCCATCAATTTACGCCGATTTTCAATTTTAAAACCCTAAATTTGTGGAAAATATTTCTTTTAACTAACGAACTCACGATTCATTCGTTAGTTGTCACTCCTTAATTATTATAGAAATGAAAACCCATTTGAAAGGTTTAAAACCTTCTCCTTCTAAGGTGTTGAAGAATCAACTTACCTTTCAAGAGCAATTACAATTATTACAATCCTTCGGCTTTACCTTCAACGAAGGTATTAGCTTTTCAGATATTGCTTGGGCGGAAGATTTGAACCTAAAATATGAAGAAAAATCTTTTTTCAGACTCTATTTAGCATTGGGCGGCACCAATCATGATACGTCGTACACCCATATCACCAATAAATGTTGGGTATTTGACTTTGAAGCCATTTGCAACAAGGGTGATTATGCCCGAATTCTAAAGCAATTATCCCGACTGAGCCAAGGTGAACTCGGATTTGAAGACCTCAATGATTCTATTGACATTGAAAAAGAGATAGCCGACGTTTCTTTTACTTGCAAAGGCTCAAAATACAAATGGTACTTAGAAGTGAATGACGATTGGGCTGATGATGCTTTATTTTACAAAGTTCAAGCCTTGGCAACTCAACTAAAAACGAAAGGGAAATTTACGTGTTTGGACACTGGTGGACAAGATTGTGTTATCGGCTACCACACCAAAGAAGAACTCCAAAAGATTCGAAAAGCAACAGGACTCGACATCGCTTGGATCAATCCGTATTAGTTCGGAATTGTCTTAATTTGCCCCCAAAAAGCGGCTTAACCTTAAATTCGCCAGACGTAAATGTATTGTTTTTATTCAAAATGAAGCATTTACGTCCTTCATTCCTTGAAAATAATTCCAATGCTTAAAATTATATTTTACAAAAAACAATTTGACGATATTATATTTGTAATTCATTGTATGAATTAAATTTTTAGGTAGAGGGCAATTCGTGACTTGCCCCTACTTTGCGCCTGTTAACGCAATGGGTTCCTGAATATCCATTTGAGCGATTGCATAATTGATGGTCTCCCGATTTGCGCCTTTGTAATTTTGCTCTTTTTTAAGGTCGGCGATCCCTAATTTTTGACGGGTTGGCTTCAACAATAACGCTTTTTGGGCTTCTTCTTGCGCTAATTCTTTTAAAATTTGTTTTAATTTGAGCAATGCCCATTCACTTTTGAATTGAGTGACTTCTTGGATGATATTATATTTTAAAAGTTCTATTGTCATTTTAATTTTATTTTGTTTAGAAAATTAGGACTCGAATCGTTGACAAAGATACGGTCTTTTTTCAAGTCGCCAAAAATATTTGAATGATTGAAATTATATTTTATAAAAAATGATTTGACGATAGGATATTTGGTATTTATATTTTAACCACTTACAAACCAAGCGAGCCTTCCTTAAAATTTTTATGCTTTTTTGAAAATGCTATTTATAGTCATCATGCCTTTAATTTAAACTCTTTAAATTTGCAGTTTCTTTCATTAAAAAAATAAATGTTATGAAAACCGTATTTGTGTTATTAATCATTCATACAGAGGAAGGTGAGCAAAATCCTATTGGTGTTTACAGCAATAAAACCAATTTAAATATTGCTATTCAAAACTTGCAAATCGAATGGGACATGGATTTAAAGGAAAATGAAGATTATATTTGGTGTGAAGTGCCTTTTGATATGATTTGAAATAATTTGAATAGGGCAAGTTAC
>JAAFJT010000085.1 GCA_013298955.1 Chitinophagales bacterium | reverse complement strand
TTTAAACCTTCTAAAATGATTTTAGCACTTTCCACATCTGGGTCGGATGCGCCGAGATATTGTTTTAACGCTTCCCATTTTGCCTCCAAAACCGTTAAGTCAGGTGCATCATTTTCAAACATTTTAAACAAATCATCAATCAATTGTTGATAAATTTTAGGTCGGCGTTCCACTCCGAAGATTTCAAAAGAGGTCGTACTAATATCTTTGCCTTTCGCCCGAATAGGAATCACTTGATTCGGAGTCAATGCCAACACTTGAACTTGATTATCTGCCAAATCCAAATGCGTAATCACATAAGGCGAATGCGTCGTTACGATAAATTGGAGGTTTGGAAACGTTTTTGCCAATGCTTTCAGCACTTCTTTCTGCCATAACGGATGTAGATGCAAATCAATTTCGTCAATCAACACAATACCATTGCCCTTTTTAAGCGCATCACCTGTCGGATTCGCAATCGCCAAACGCCGTGCAATATCTGCAACCAAAACAATTATATTTTTTTCACCATCCGATAATTGTTCAAAATTTAATATATCATTATTTTTGTTAATAAGTAATGAAGCCGATTCATTTTTAATAAAACCACCATTTAGAACCGATTCGCCCCTTTGAATCCTCAAATCACTGTATTGATCGCCTGATAAATCGCTAAAAAAGTGAATAATCGCGGTTCTAACCAACTCCAATTGCCGATTTCGAGCATCAAAATTTTTTTCATGGCGAATCAATTCGTTTTCTCTATCTTCCTCCATTTTAAACCATTCAAAAAAGGATTTAAAATAAGTGACATTTTTTTGAAACGCATTATAATAAGTATTTAATTGTAAATAATTAAAAAACAACCATTTATGTTCCGATTTTACAAAATCAAATTCCACATTCCGATTGGCTTGGTAATACACTAAAATTGGAATACTGGTATCCTTTTGAATACTTTGCCTAAAAATTTGAGCATAATCATACAACAATTTATTATTAAATAAATAGTTGTTTAGTTCTAATTTATTACACCAAATATTATGTATATATGTATTTTTTTTATAATCAGTTAAGTCTGTAATATTTAAATAGATTTCACTGGATGTTTCCTTTGCTTTTTTATGAATATCTTTTTCTTGTAATCCGTGAGACCCTCCTTTTTTATAAAATTTTGCTCTATTAGGAATGGATTCAAGGTTTCTTGTAAAAAAGTTCAAATGAATCGCCATCAAATCCAGCACAGATGATTTACCACAACCATTCGTGCCAATGAAAACGGTTACATTGGTCTCTGCAAAATCAAGTTGCAAATCCGTGAATCCTCTAAAATTTTGGGCAGTCAATTTTGTTATTCTCATCTGTGGGCAATTTTTTTTAAAGTTGAAGGGCAAAATTAACCATTTTGCATTTAAATCAAATAAATAAGTGACTTTCAAGCGCTTTTCGCTTCTAAAAAAATACATATAGATTTCTATATATTTTGTTTTTTTTTGAACCAAGTTTGTCGTACCTTTGTTATGAAAATGCCGCTATTAGCGGAAAAGACGAACTATTTTGAATCATTCGTATGATTTTTTAAACTCACAGGGGTCAATAATTGTCTTATTTTCGACCCGATTGACAATATTATCGACGATTACAATTGACCATTAATCAACAACATCTGTTTTATGGATCCGCTCAAGAGTAAATTTAAGGAAAAAGCAACCGCTATGAGTGCCGATATCAAGGCAATGCTCAAAACGCATGGTAATCTTGTCATCGACCAAGTGACGATTAGCCAAGCTTATGGCGGCATGCGCGACATCAAAAGTATGGTTTGGGAAACGTCCCTTTTGGATGCACAAACGGGCATTCAATTCAGAGGGTTCTCGATTCCGCAATTACAGGAAAATTTACCCAAAGGAAAAGGAACGGAACCGTTGCCTGAAGGCTTGTTTTGGCTGATGTTGACGGGCGAAATCCCGACCGAAGCGGAGGCGCAATGGCTGAGTGACGAGTGGGAACGCCGTCGCAATGTTCCTGAACATGTGTTCAAAACCCTTAAAGCGTTGCCGAAAGATGCTCATGCGATGACGCAGTTTTCGACCGCAGTATTGGCGATGCAAACCGAAAGTGTGTTCGCAAAACGCTATGATGAAGGGATGCCGAAGTCGGACTATTGGGATGCAACGTATGAAGATGCGATGAATTTGATTGCGGCATTGCCTCAAATTGCAGCGTTCATTTACAGAAGAAAGTATAAAAATAGCAAATATATAAAACCCAATGATTCATTAGATTGGGCGGCAAATTTCGCTCATATGTTGGGCATTCAAAGTGAAGAATTTAAAGATTTGATGCGCATTTATATGACGATTCATGCAGACCATGAAGGCGGTAATGCATCTGCACATGCAACGCATTTGACAGGTTCGACTTTGAGTGACCCGTATTTGGCGTTTACCTCTGCAATGAATGCCCTTTCAGGTCCGTTACATGGGTTGGCAAATCAGGAAGTTATTAAATGGATTTTTGATATGTTGGAGGCACTTGGCACGACCAAACCGACCAATGAACAAGTGGCTGAATATACGCGAAAAACGTTATCCGAAGGGAAAGTGGTTCCCGGTTATGGACATGCCGTTTTGCGGATGCCTGACCCGCGTTTCACGGCGCAGATGACTTTTGCCCAAAAACATACGCCGGATAGTGATATTGTGAAAGTGGTTTGGCAAATTTTTGAAGTCGTACCACCGATTTTGCAAAGTTTGGGGAAAGTCAAAAACCCTTGGCCCAATGTGGATGCGCATTCTGGGGCGTTATTGGTGCATTATGGCATGAAAGAATTTGGATTTTATACCGTCATGTTTGGGGTTTCGCGGGCATTGGGCGTTTTGGCGCAGTTGTGTTGGTCGCGGGCATTGGGTTTCCCATTGGAACGCCCGAAATCGTTGACGACCGAATGGGTGCAAAATTTTATTGCGAAACAAACGGCTTCTTAAGAATTTAAATTAGGAATGAAAGCATTATAAGTAGTTTACGATAACAACCTTTGGAGGGTTTGAAACCCTCCAAACGTTCTACTACCTTGATAATCAATCTTTTAGTAGGTATCTCTTTTTGTCGCTTTTTTCCTTTCAACTACTTAATGCTTTCATTCCTAATTCAAATCATTCCATTTTTCTTACTTTTCTTCTCTTTTTCGGGTTTTGGATATTCAGAATAGGTCTTGCCTGCGCGAATATCTGCTAACGCATGTCGAATCACGCTCGGCATTTTTTCAGGCAAAGCGTCGATAGGAAACCAAACAGCATTTTTAAATTTTTCAGGCTCTTTGGATTCAATCTTCCCTTCCCAATCCGAACTGCCGAAAAAAAGCACCATTTCCACATTTTTAGGCAATCGCCGATGCAAAACATGCAGCAATTTAACCGATTTTCGCTTCAATTTCACGCCTGTTTCCTCCCGCGTCTCTCGCAAAAGTGCTTCTTTGGCAAATTCGGCAAACTCCACTTTGCCACCCGGCAAGGTGTAACCACCTCCGTTTTGAACGGTCTGCTCTAAAAACAGAATATGGTCCCGATATTCCAACACCAATCGGGTGGTCATAATTACAAGTGTCATTCCGTAGTTTGAGCAATGATGGTTTACATATTATCTTTTTCGACGGCAAATGTACCTTTTTTTTGCCTCAATCGAAGTATATTTAAGACGGATTTTAGTAGAAAAGTCAAATGAGTGGATTACTGAAACACATAGTTCACATATATGTGAACTATGTGTTACTAATGCGTTGATTTTTCGGGTACAGGCGCGGACGCATGAAAATCGGTCAATACGCGTCCTGCATAATCTTCCAAGAGTTCCAAAATGCGCGGCTGTGTGGTTGAACGCACCACCATCCCAATATGATGTTCCAAATCCAATCGCCAAACCACTTCTTTATCGTTAAAAAGACTCATATCAGGTTGCGCAACCCGACACAAGGAGACCAAAATGCCTGCATGGTCTTCCTGAACTTTTGGCAAACGGTATTTTTGTTTTCGCGCCATAGCGATTTCCATCCGCGCCCATTCGCCCCAAAGGTTGATGCCAGAAGCAGCTTCCACCATTTCGGCGATGTGCGCACCGCCGACTCGCGCCGCCGTTTCCACAAAAAAATACGCCCCTGTGAGTGGGTCTTTGATAAATTCGGTGTGCGCCGCGCCGTACAACAACCCAAATGCCGTCATCACGCGCTGTGTCAATACGTGCAACTCGTTATCCAAATCCGTATTCAAAGGAATGGTTGCCGTCCGAAAAATGCCACCTGCATGCGCCACTTCCATCGGTGTATTCAAGTATTGGCTGACGCGACAGAAAATCATTTTTTTATCCAAAGTCAGCGTATCGGCGTGATAAACATCACCTGTACGGAACTGTTCCATCAAAAACTCGTGTCTTTCATCGCCTAATTGGTTCAAAATCGACCAAACTGCTGCATTCGTATGCGCTTTTCGGATGCCTGTTGCGGATGCCTCTCCTCTCGGTTTGATGAGCCAAGGTCCCTGTGTTTTTTCCAAATAGGCATTAATGTCCGCATCATGAAACAATGCGGTGAATGCAGGAACGGGAATATTTGCCTCTTGCGCCTTCATGCGCATTGCCAATTTATCGCGAAAATAACGTCCTGTCGTCTGTCCCATGCCTGCAATGCGGAAATGTTCGCGGAGGGCAGCCCCTTTTTCGACATCAAAATCGTCCAAACAAACGATTCTATCCACTTTTCGGCTGCGCAAAACCCAAGCAAGCCCTTTGGTTACGTCAGCCATATTCCAATTGCCTTTAATACCATCAAGGTCTTGGGCATAAAAAATCTCATCAAGGCTTTCATGGGGCCAAGCGGCATCGCGCAATTGTTCAGACGTGAGTAAATAAACGGTACAACCTTCCGATTTGGCAGCCTGCATGAAGGCTTCGCCTTTGTGATACGCCGTGATGCACAAAATCGAAAGGGGCATATTGGATTGATTTGCCATCGAATATTGGGTATTGTTGGTATTGTTTCTAAAAATTCAATTTCAAAAGAATTGCAAATATCCAACTGTTTTTGATTTTTTTGCGCAATTTTGAATTTTTATTTACAAAAAAGCTATAATAATATACAAATTTTTGTTTATTCAATAGTAGGCAAAATCGGTTTTCCACCGATTTCGACCGAACCTAATAAAATAGCTGAAAAGAATAAAACTAAGGTAATCAATCCATTACGCATATTAAAAGATTCCTCATTCTTAATTTCTTGGAGCAAAATCAAATCATTGCTATTTTGTAATAACGCAACATCTTCCACCCGACCTTGACCTAACAAGACATCTCCTGCTTTCAAAGGCGTTTGCGCCAAATCTTCAGTAATACTTTCATCCTGCCGATGAATCGCTAAAACACCAATATGATATTTTTTCCGAAATTCGGATTCTATCAAACTGCGATGCACCAAATCCGAACTGGATGGAATCGATAATTCGACCAATCGAACCGCATTGCCTTGTAAATCGGCATCGCCCACCGCGCCACTCGCTAATTCTACGCCTTTTTCGCGGCGCAATTGATTCAAATCGCCTTGTTCGACTTCGATGACCAAGATGTCATCCGCCTTGACCGTCGAATTAGAATCTGGGAATATATCCCGATTTTCTCGCAAAATTTTCAAGATGCGGATGTCGATTTTGCCCAAATCTAAGTCGAAAATACTGCGCCCAACCATCGGCGAACTCTCTTTGACGCGCACTCGGCTCAAATATTTGCGCATTTCATACCGTTCCGTAAAACCCGTATCTGCCGCAATCGCCGCCCGTGCAGGAATCCACCGATTGAAAATTGCCATGAAAAGGATGCCAATCAACGTCAAAGGCAAGCCCAAAGGCAATAATTCAAACATGGTCATGCTCGGAAAACCTTGTTTCACCAAATACGCATTGCCAGCGATATTCGTCGAAGTGCCAATGAGCGTACACGTACCACCCATCAGCGCGGCAAATGCCATCGGCATCAATAGTTTAGACGGACTAACGCGCAATCGTTTCGCCATGCTGACCACAGGGGCGAGCAAAACCGCCGAAACAGTGGTGTTGTTCATGAACGCGGAAAGTCCTGCCGCACAAATCATAATGAAGCCGATTAATGCCCAAAGCGGGATGGATTGCACTCGTCCAATGCGAGAGGCGGCTAAATCTATCATCCCATTCTGCTGTAAGGCTTCGCCAACGATGAAAACGGCGGCTAACATGATGATAAATTCGCTTCCAAACCCTTTGAAGGCTTCTTCCATCGTCAAAATATGGGCGCTCACTAATACGACTAACAAACCCAGCGCGATAAAATCAGGTGAAATGGTTTCAATCGACAGTAAAATGACCGCAACCACTAACAGCGTGAGTACTAAGGCTATCTCCATAATTGTAATTGAGATTGTTTTTGAAAGTCGAAAGTAGGCGTTTTTTTTTAAAAGCAAAAATTTAAATCTTTTTTTGATATTTTTTTTTCGGATATTTTTAAAAATTATGTTTTAAAGCAATATTTGACCTTGATTTTAAAACGCCTCAACTTTCTTCAAACATAGTTTGTTAAAAAAGATTATTTTGTTTTCAAAAGGTTCTTTTAAAAAATTTAAAATGATAGGTTTGCAAAATATTCAAAAAACAATAAAGTGTATTTGCGTTTTAGGTTTTCTAAGTTGTAATCGGGTGTCTGAACCGCCTTCGATTCCATTGACTTGGAACATGCTCAAAAAAACCACTTTTATCAAAAAAGAGATGGTTGGAAGCCCTAAACCAGTCGATTTTCCTCTTTTTCCAGCAGAAATGAAGGCATTAGAAGGCAAATTAGTGCGAATGACAGGTTATGTGATACCTGTGGAGGAGACGGGCGATGATGCTGTATTGGTTTTGTCGGCGGTGCCGTATAGCAGTTGTTTTTTCTGCGGCGGCGCGGGACCCGAGACGATTATGGATGTGCGCCTTAAAACAAAAACGAAAAAACCGTTTAAAAAGGATGATACGGTTACATTTCGAGGTCAATTGAAGCTCAATGATAGCGATTTGATGTTTTTTAATTACATTTTGGAAAATGCAGAACCTGTTTTGTAGCAATTAGGATACAATTGAAACACGGATGACACGGATTTTGCAGATTTTCACGGATTTTTATTAAAATACTCATGTTACGCAAGCCTTTTTTAGAGGCAAATCTAATTTCGTTTTTCGAGAGAATATGTTTCGGAAACCTTGAAGGTTTCCGAAACATACGCTATACTATTTTTCTATTTAAAACGACATGAGTAAAATAGAGCATAAAAAGTCCGCGAAAATCTGCAAAATCCGTGTTATCCGTGTTTCAATTGTACCCGCCTTCACTATAATTTATACTAAGGGAAAATTCCATTAATATAAACTTTCAATAATTTTTTCGGTCGTCAATCCTTCTGCTTCTGCCTTATAATTCGGCACAATGCGGTGGCGCAACACGTATTTTGCAATCGCCCGCACATCCTCAATGTCAGGAGAATATTTGCCCATAATCGCCGCATGACATTTCGCGCCCAAAACCAAATATTGAGACGCTCTCGGACCCGCACCCCATGAAATATAATCATTCACTATCTTTGGTGCTTTGCCCCGATTCGGACGGGTTTTGACCGCCATCGTTACAGCATATTCCAAAACATTATCGGCAATCGGAATTTTGCGAATCAATTGTTGGAATGCCAAAATTTCTGCTGCGGTCACAACATGCTTTAAATCAACCTTTTGTGAAGAAGTCGTACTTTTTACAACCCGAATTTCTTCTTCAAAAGTAGGATAATCCAATGGAATATTGAACATAAAACGGTCTAATTGCGCTTCGGGCAAAGGATATGTCCCTTCTTGCTCAATCGGATTTTGAGTTGCCAACACGAAAAATGGGTTCGGCAACAAATGTCTCGTGCCGCCAATTGTCACACTCCGTTCTTGCATCGCCTCCAAAAGAGCCGCTTGCGTCTTCGGAGGAGTCCGATTGATTTCATCCGCCAACACAATGTTTGAAAATAACGGACCTTGATTGAAGCGAAACCGACGGTCTTCATCCAAAATTTCAGAACCTGTGATGTCCGAAGGCATCAAATCAGGGGTAAATTGAATGCGTTTAAAATTCAAATCCAATACATTAGAAATCGTACTCACCAAAAGCGTCTTCGCCAAACCCGGAACACCCACCAACAAACTGTGTCCATTGGCAAACAACGATATGATAACGGCTTTCACGACTTCATCTTGTCCGATGATGACTTTTCCGATTTCTTTCGAGAGGGTTTTATACGATGTTGCCAAAGCGTCTAATGCTTCAACATCTGATTTATAAGTTGTTATTGCCATATATGGTTGGATTAATTTCACTCCAAAACGTTAAGAGTGTGCAAAAATACTAACAAAACGTCTATTTTTCAAATTTTGTTTCATCCTAAAATCGTTCCGTTTTAGGGCATATGTAAATGGTGTATGGAATTTTGCTTATCATAATTATGAAGGCGGATACAATTGGAACGCGGATGATGCGGATGACGCGGATTTTTTTTGATTTTGCTTGGGTTTTAAGCATGAATTAAAAAAAATCTGCTCCATTCGCGCTACACTATGGAAAATGTTTAATATTTTGTTGTACAAATACGATTAAAGAATCATAAATGGGTTGTTGGATTTTTGCCCATTTTGCTTGCCAGAGAGCCTTATCTGTTTTTTTTAGGCGGAATGTCAATATTTTAACGCAATTTAATTTCATTTTTTTTGCCAAAATCAATATAACATTACATTGAAGCGCGTTAAAACCTTCCCATTCAATATAATGGACTTGGTTACAAAAATCATGGAAATCAACCAGTAATTGTGATGTCACGGTAGATGTTTGTTCAATTGCGCTGAAAATAAGTCCAATTTTATCCTCTGAATCGCTTTGTTTTTGCAAGATTTTTTCGACTGTAGTGGATTGCTTTTCTTGCCAATCTTTCCATACTTTTTCTATATCAAAATGTTGTTTTTCAAGCAGTTGTGTAGCTAATATTACATTCACATTCGTTTTTAAAATCAATTGTTCAATCAAATAATTTTTGATTTTTAATTCCGTACAAGGCAAATCGAATTGGCAAGCCTCTAAAAAAAGGCTGCATTGCGGGATGCCAATCGGATATTGCGAGCGCAATTGTTTTAAAAGAACTATTTTAGGAGGGTTCATTGAAAATTTGAATTTCCGTACAAGGCAAATCGAATTGGCAAGCCTCTAAAAAAAGGCTGCATTGCGGGATGCCAATCGGATATTGCGAGCGCAATTGTTTTAAAAGAACTATTTTAGGAGGGTTCATTGAAAATTTGAATTCGGAATTAGGGAATTTTAGGAATTAAGGATGCAAGAAATGGATTTTTTTGCATCCTTAATTCCTAAAATTCCCTAATTCCTAATTCAAACTAATCTATTTTCACCGCTTCATACTTCATAGACAAATTAGTACGCGCTTTTTCCACCGCTTCTTGGTATTTAGACCAATCTTTTTCAAAAAATTGATTGACTTTTTCCAAAATCGGGCGAGCTGCATTACGCACTTTTTCCACTGCGTACAATGTATTTTGCGTCGGTTTGCCAGAAGCAGCACCCAAATATTGCATCGGTTCAAAAATCATATTGCCCAAAACGCTCGGATTGCGACTAATTCCTTTTACGTCTTTCGGTTCTAAAAACAATTTCATCAACGTTGAAATACTATCGCGCATGGATTTTCCTTGTTTGGCAATTGCCGTTTTGACCGTATCGGGCGCGTTTCCAATCCCAATTTCGGCGTTTCCAACCCATTTATCCGCCTCTTTGAGCGCGTTCCACGATTTGGTGATTTTCTCAATCATTTTCATATAATCATTTTGTGCATCCATTTTTGCTTGAATATCAACGAGTGAACGGTCAGTTCGCGCATCCGATTGCACCTGAATCCAAGTCGAATCCTTTTCTTTGCCATAACTGCCAATCACTTTATAACGACCGGGCAAAACACCGGGTGCGCTTGGTTCTTCGTCCTTTTTAGGTTCGTCATAACTTGGAAAAGAAACGCCTTTTCGATTCAAACCCCACCGAACTCGATTCATTTGACTGTCTAAAGGCATGCGAATCGTCCGAATCGTGTCCCCTTTTTCCGAAACAAATTGTAATTTTAACTTTTCATCCTTTTTATAACTCCCATTCCAAATCGAAAACATCGCTTGGGGCGACTTATTTTGACCTTCATAAATCGCTTCTGCATTAAAACGCTCCCCGTCGGTGGAACGCATCGCCACTTGATGTGCATCCGCAGGGTCAAATATTTTAAACTTTTTATTTAAAACATCGCCTTTGGAACGCGCCATCGCTCGCAAAGGGCGAATATCGTCCAAAATCCAAAGCGCGCGCCCAAACGTCGCAATCACTAAATCGCCATCTCGCGCTTGAATTTTCATATCCGCAACTGGTACAGATGGAAAATCATTCGCCCATTTCGTCCAATTTTTGCCATGATTGATGCTCACATACAACCCAAAATCCGTCCCCAAAAACAACAAATCGGGTTCAACAGGGTCTTGCACAATGCTCAAACAAAAAGACCCAATTTGGCGTTCATCTGCGATACGCGTCCATGTTTTTCCAAAATCAGTCGTGTGATAAGTATATGGTTTCCAATCATTTAGGCGATATTGATTGACAATAACAAACGCTTCTCCCGCTTGATGCGAAGATGGTTCAATGTGCGGAAACCAAGCATTTTTAGGACAATTTGGCAAAGAAGCCGTTAAATTAGTCCAAGTTTTTCCGCCGTCGCGGGTCAATTGCAAATTGCCATCATCCGTTCCTACCCAAATAACATTTGCCTCTTTCGGGGATGCCGCAATCGATAATATGGTGCAATGATTTTCCGCATTCGTCGCATCTAAGGTCAAACCACCACTTTGTTCGGGATGTTGTTTTGCCGTATCATTCGTGGTCAAATCGGGCGAAATGATTTCCCACGTCTGCCCATAATCCGAACTTTTGTGTAGATATTGAGAACCGTAATATATAACTTCATCTTTGAAAGGGTCTTGCGCCAAACCTGCATTCCAATTGTACCGCAATTTTTCTCCTTTCGGATGCGCAGGTCGAATCAATTGAGATGCACCCGTTTTCCTATCTACATAACACAAATAGCCACCTTGCGACATGCCAAACATATAACGCGGGTTGTCGCGGCGCGGCATCGCATCAAAACCGTCTCCAAACAACACTTCTTGCCAATCCGCATTCCGAATCCCGCCCGATTTCCACACCGAAGACGGTCCAACCCAAGTGCCATTATCCTGCAAACCGCCGTATATATTATAAGGTGTCTCGTTGTCCAAATTGAGGTGGTAAAACTGTCCCAAAGGCAGGTTTTGACAAAATTGCCAACTCGCACCCATGTCGCGGGAGATATTTACGCCGCCATCATTGCCATCAATCATATAATTCGGGTTTTCGGGATGAATCCAAAACGCATGATGGTCAGGATGCACACTCTCGTAGGTCATAAACACGCGCCAAGATTTCCCACCGTCGTCACTGCGCGAACCCATTGAATAAATATTATATAAACGATTTTCATTTTTCGGATCTACGTACATTTCGGCATAATAAAAAGGTCTATCTCCGTTTTGACCCACTTTTTGCCATTTGCCGCCGCCATCATCGCTCCGATAAATGGCATTTTCCTTCGCTTCCACAATCGCATAAACAACATTTGGTTTAGAACGCGAAATGGCAATCCCGCATCTACCAAAATTGCCCGCAGGCAAACCCTCTTTTTCACCGCGTTTTTCCCAATTTTCGCCCCCATCATGCGTTACATAAATGCCAGAACCTTTGCCACCAGAGTTAAAAGTCCAAGGTTTGCGCTCATATTCCCATAAAGCCGCAATCATTTTATTCGGATTTTGCGGGTCTTGCACCAAATCCGCACAACCTGTCAAATCATTGATTTTTAAAATATGATTCCACGTTTTACCCCCATCTTTGGTTTGAAAAACGCCGCGTTCAGGATTAGACCCCCAAGCCGTTCCCAAAGACGCAATCGTCACAATCAATGGATTTTGCGGATGCACCAAAATTCGATGAATGGTTTTGGTGTTTTTCAGACCCATGCAAGTCCAATTTTTGCCTCCATCCAATGATTTATAGATGCCTTCTCCAAAATTTTGTGAATTTCGCGGATTGCCTTCGCCCGTTCCAGCCCAAATTTCAGACGGATTATGCGGACTTACGGCAATCGCACCAATCGATTGCAACGGTTGTTTATCAAAAATCGGCTCCCAACGAATGCCGCCAGATGCCGATTTCCAAACGCCGCCAGAAGCCGCGCCGATGTAAATAATATCGTTTTTCAAATCCACATCAATCGCTGTAACGCGCCCAGACATCCCTGCGGGCCCGATATTGCGCATTTTTAAACCTGTAAGTAATTTTGTGTCAATGGTTTGAGCATACAAAGCTGTGGTCATACCGAGCAGCAAGGTTTGGAAAAAAATCTTGGATTTCATGCCTCTTTTTTTTAAACAATGAAAAAAATGAAGTGTAAAATTAATTCTTTTCCAATATAAAAAGTATAAATGCTAAAACATTCTAACGCAAAACATTAAATAACAAATTTTCTAAAAACAAACTGGTAAATTCAGCCTGATTTTCAACCGATACATCCGTCAATTTCGGCAAATACATGCTAAAAAACTGTTGATGATGCGCTGTTTCAATCAGCGTCGAACTCAATGATTTGGAATAAAGATAGTCGGGTTGATACTCCGAGATGATTCGAGCGATTTGCGCACACAAATCTTTATAAGGTTTGAACACCTCATTTTTATTGATTTCGTTCACTTCCTTCACCAAATAGACTTTGCTACTTTCCGCAATCACGATTTGATTTAAAAACTTTTTGTTGTAATCAAACTGTCCCGAACTTTCAGGCAATTCGTGGGTCAATAAATGCACCACTGTTTTTAACTTTTCGGGCGTATCGGTTACATTTTGGAGTTTAAACATCACTAAAAATTCCATATAACACCAATACCAATTCAAAATATACAACAGTAAACGATGTTTATTTTCAAAATAGCGATAAATCGTTGCCTCTGTGCAATGAATGGCAATCGCTAATTTTTTAAAGGTAAAATGTTCAAAACCCAATTCATACATCAGGTCAATCGCATTTTTAACGATTTGCTTGCCGACCTCCGAACTTTCAGGGTCGCGCAAATAGATTTTATCATTGACTCGAAAGGTTACTTGAAATTCCATATCGTACTATTTTTCGCAAAGGTAGCAAAAAACCGTTGAATAATAGCAAAACTAATTGTCATAAAAATTTTACAATTATTTTTGATAGTATTACTATTATTTATGAAACTATTTATATCTTTGTATTGTTGATAAATTATCATTACAATAGTAATATACTTTGCGTCGGGTGGTTTTGGATACTATTGGAACGCGGATGACGCGGATTGGGCGGATTCGCACGGATTTTTTTTGAAATTCAGTGCCAATTCAAGAAAAAATCCGTGAAAATTCGCCCCATCCGCGTTATCCGTGTTCCCATTGGATCGCAAAAACACCCGACGCAAAGTATAGATTAGTGTATAAAAGTAGTTTATTGAACCGCATTATTCCAAAAATCAATATTTATAAAGATGAATGATTTATTTAAAGAAGTCAAAAGTGATTTGCCCGCGAGTATCGTCGTTTTTTTTGTGGCACTTCCCTTATGTTTGGGCATCGCGTTAGCCTCTGGCGCACCTTTGTTTTCGGGCATCATCGCAGGGGTCGTTGGCGGCATCATTGTCGGCTCCGCGAGTGGTTCGCCTTTGGGCGTAAGTGGACCTGCGGCAGGTTTAGCCGTCATCGTATTGACTGCCTTGACCACACTTGGCGGTAATTGGGCTACTTTTTTAATGGCAGTCGTATTGGCAGGCGTATTTCAATTGATTTTAGGGTTTGCGCGAGCAGGTTTTATTGCGTATTTTTTCCCTACATCGGTCATCAAAGGCATGTTAACAGGCATTGGATTGTTGATTATTTTGAAACAAATCCCGCACGCCTTGGGCTGGGATGCCGATTCCGAAGGCGATTTCTCTTTTTTCCAAGCGGATGGCGAAAATACCTTGTCTGAAATTATGAAAGCCTTTGATTTTATAACTCCTGGTGCTTTGTTAATCAGTTCGATTTCATTGGGACTTTTAATTTTATGGGATAAAATTTTAATACATAAACACAAGGTTTTTCAATTAATTCAAGGACCTGTGGTCGTTGTCTTGTTGGGGATTGTGTTTAATTATTTGTTTCAAAAAAACATCATTGATTTAAGTTTGGAGGCAAAACAACTGGTTGCCATCCCTGTTCCAAATAGCTGGCAAAGTTTTTTAGGGCAATTCACCTTGCCTGATTTCAAGGCATTGAGCAACCCTGAAGTTTGGAAAATCGCTTTTGTGATGGCGATTGTGGCGAGTTTGGAAACCTTACTTTGCGTCGAAGCGACGGATAAACTCGACCCGTACAAACGCATCACGCCGACCAATCAAGAGTTAAAAGCACAAGGTTTAGGCAATATTGTATCGGGTTTGATAGGCGGTTTGCCAATTACGCAAGTGATTGTGCGCAGTTCTGCGAATATTTCGTTTGGTGGAAAAACCAAATTATCAGCCATTTTACATGGTGTATTCCTCTTTATCAGTGCGGTAACGATTGGAAATGTGTTGAATCAGATACCTTTAGCGAGTTTGGCGGCGGTTTTATTGATGGTTGGTTACAAATTGGCGAAACCAAATTTGTTTAAAGAAATGTATCAATTAGGCAACGAACAATTTGTCCCCTTTCTCGTGACGGTGATAGCGATTTTGGCAACCGACTTATTGAAAGGCATTACAGCAGGGATGATTGTGGGCATTTTTTACACCTTATTGCATAGTTTTCGCAATTCACACCATATTAAAGACATCGTGACGAATGAAAATGGACAAATTGTACATCATTTAGTATTGGCGGAGGAAGTTTCGTTTTTCAATAAAGCGAATGTTTTGCAAGCCTTGAATGCCATACCTGCGGGTTCCAAAGTGATTATTGACTATGCACGTTCCAAAGCAGTTGCGCATGATGTGTTGGAAGTCATCAAAGATTTTCAAACAAATGCCAAACTTAAAAATATTGTGGTTGAAATTATTGAATCCGCGTTAACCCCAAAAGTGCTTGCAAAACAGTAATCATCGACCACACCGTTTGGAGACACACACTTGCAAAACAGTAATCATCGACCACACCGTTTGGAGGGTTTGAAACCCTCCAAACGGTATACAATAAAAATATTATATAATATTAAAATTAAATGACTCATGCATACGCATTCCAAAGAATCTCAAAGTAATTTAACGCCTGATGCGGCACTCGAATATTTGAAAGACGGCAATGAGCGATTTGTCAAAAACCTCAAAACGAATCGCAATTTATTGCAACAAGTGAATGATACGTCCAAAGGTCAATTTCCATTTGCAACCATTTTGAGTTGTATGGACAGCCGGACTTCAGCAGAATTGGTTTTTGACCAAGGACTTGGGGATATTTTCAGCATTCGGATTGCGGGAAATATCGTGAATACGGATATTTTGGGCAGTATGGAATTTGCTACGAAAGTCGTTGGCACTAAAATTATTGTGGTTTTGGGACATACCAAATGTGGTGCGATTGTCGGCGCGTGTAATCATGTTGAAATGGGCAATTTAACACAAGTGTTGTATAAAATCCAACCTGCGATAGACGAAGAAAAAACGGTTACGCAAGACAGAAACGGTAGCAATCCCGTTTTTGTCAATCGAGTGACCAAATTAAATGTGTTATTGACGATAGAACGCTTGCGCAAAGAAAGCCCCATCATTGCAGGACTCGAAAGAGAAGGTGCGATTAAAATCATCGGCGGCGTTTACAATGTTGATACGGGTAAAGTGACGTTTTACAAGTAAATAGTTGAAGTTAAAGTTAAAGAATCGACAAAAAACCTGACTAAAATGTTGATTTTCAAGGTATTATAACGTTTGGAGGGTTTTAAACCCTCCAAACGTTATTGTCGATTTAATAGTTGAAATTTATATACATTTTAAAATTAATTTGTAAATAAATTCGAGTACAGCGTGCGTCAAGTTTGAAACTTGACGCACGCTTATTTCACAAATGTTGTAGGAAATGTATCGTTTACATACACCTTTCCTAAATTCCTAAATGAGTTGAAAATAAATTCGAGCACAACTTACGTCCAGTTTCAAACTTGACGTAAGTTTATTTTACCAACTGATGTAGGACAAGTATAGATTGGCTTTATTGGTGCAAAGCGTGCTCGTATATAGATCCACATAATAGCGGAAGCCATTGTAATTCATCAAGGGATGTTGCGGATTATCATAACTATAAATTAATATAAATCATTATATTAATTATTTATATTAGATAAAAAACGGTCTAATTATCATCTAAATTCAATCAATTTCAAAGGTTCTACTTGTTTTCGTTTGATAAAATGCAAACCATAGTATGTTTCTAAAAGGGTATT